>NZ_JBEXOS010000017.1:0-121646 GCF_040611655.1 Streptomyces sp. NPDC006552 | reverse complement strand
CAGGGGGGACCCTGTGGGAGAGTAGGACGCCGCCGAACTATTTTTGAGAAAACCCCCGTCCGGGGATACCGGACGGGGGTTTTCTGCGTTCAGGGACAAACCCTTTTCGGGAGCGGTCGCTGCGGTATTAGTCTGCGGCGCATGAAATATGAGATCCGTGCCGTGCGGTCCGACGAATGGTCTGCGGTGAAGGAGTTGCGGCTCGCGGCGCTACGCGATCCGGTGGCGCCGCTCGCGTTTATGGAGACGTACGAGCAGGCGTCGGCGCAGCCGGACGCGTTCTGGAAGGACCGGGTTGCGGGAGCTTCGCAAGGGACGGCTGTGCGGCAGTTCGTGGCGGTGCGGAGCGACGGGGGCTGGGACGGGACGGTCGTCGCGTTGATCGAAGAGGCCGGGGCCGAGGATTTTTATGGTCGGGTCGTCGAGCGGCGCCAAGCGCAGTTGGTCGGAGTGTTCGTGCGGTCCGGGGCGCGGGGGCGGGGGCTGACCGAGGCGTTGTTCTCGGCGGCGGTGGACTGGGCGCTGGGGATCGACGGGGTGACGCGGGTGCGGTTGCACGTCCATGAGGACAATGCGCGGGCCGCCGGGTTCTACCGGAAGTTCGGGTTCGTCCGCACCGGAGGGACCGTCCCGAATCCGGGCTACCCCCCCAAGGTGGACCACGAGATGGTGTGGCAGCCGTAGTAGCAACTCAGTTGTAGGGGCGGTTCTCGCGGGCCGTGCGCAGGGCGTGGGCCCACCAGTCGAGCTGGTCGAGCAGGACCTTGGCGGCCTCGCCGGCACCCTGGAGCTCATGGACCGCGCCGTCCGTGCCGAAGTGGTCGGCGCTCACCCGGTGGAGGCTGACGCCGTCGCGGACCGTGACGGTGTGCAGCTCGGCGAAGACGAGCCGGAGCTGTTCGACCGCCCGGAGACCGCCGCCGACACCGCCGTACGAGACGAATCCGACCGGCTTGGCCTGCCACTCCGCCCGGTGGAGATCGATGAAGTGCTTCAGGTGGGCCGGGAAGCTGTGGTTGTACTCCGGGGTGACGATCACGTAGGCGTCGGCGGCGTCCACGCGGGCGGCCAGTTCGGCCTGTTCCGGGGTGGGCTGGTGGCCCCAGGCGGGGTGGTGGTCGGGCAGGCTCAGCTCGGTCAGGTCGACGACGTCGAAGTGGGTGTCCGGCGTGTGGTTCCTGGCCCGGTCGGTGAACCAGGCGCCGACGGTGGGGGCGAGGCGGCCGTCGCGGGTGGAGCCGATGACGATCGCTACGCGCAGAGGGCGGGTGGTGGGGGCAGTGGGGGCCGTGATGGCGGTGGTTGTGGGCGGGTTCATGTGGGGTCCTCTCGGGTGGGGTGCGGTCTGGTGGGGTGGGTCACGCGGTGTGTTGCGCGGTGTGATGCGCGTTGCGTCAGGGGGTGGGCGAGGGCTCGGGCTTGGCGTTTGCCGTGGGGGTGGTGCGTTGTGCGGCGGGCCGGTCGCGGTGGCCCGCGCGGCTCTGGCGGGTGGGCCTGGTGAGGAGGGCCGAGGTGACGGCTGCCAGGACGGTCAGCAGGGCCGTCGTCGTCCAGAGCGTCATGTGCCATGCGGCCGTGAGTTCCGGCGCGTGGCCGCCCGTGCCCGCGGTCACGCGGGCCGCGAGCGGGCCGGGGCCGACGCGGGACTCGACCGAGGCGAGCAGGAGGGCGCCGAAGACCGTCAGCATGACGGCGCCGGTGGCGCCGCGGACCGTGTTGAGGAAACCGGCGGCCATGCCGATCTCGGAGGGGGCGACCATCGCCATGGCCTGCGCGTCGGTGATGCCGGTGGACAGGCCTTGGCCCGCGCCGATGGTGAGCAGGGGACCCGCGAGGGCGATGGCGGACATGCCGGGGTGGAGGGTGGTGAGCCATGCGTTGCCCGCGGCCAGCAGGAGCAGGGAGAAGACCATCAGGTGGCGGGCGGGCAGGCCCCGGTTGACGAGGCGGGCGCCGAGCGGGGGCAGGGCGAGGACCGGCCCGGTCATCCACAGGAGCGTCAGTCCTGCCGTACGGGCCGTGGCGCCGTCGACGCCCTGGAGGTAGGTGGGCAGGAAGGTGAGGACGCCGGCCGTGCCCGCGCCCAGGCCGAAGGAGCCGACGGCCCAGCCGAGGAAGGCCGGGTTGCGGGTGAGCCCCAGGTCGAGGATGGGGCGGCCGTGGCCGGTGCGGGCGAGGCGCCGCTCGACGCGGACGAAGGTGGTGAGCAGGGCCGGGGCCGCCACCGCGGCGACCAGCGTGACCGGTGACGTCCAGCCGGCGGTGGAGCCCTGGGTGACGGCGAACAGGCCGAGGGCGAGGCCCGTGATGAACGTCGCCGCGCCCGCCTTGTCGACGCGGGGCCGCGTCCCTGCCTGGGACTCGCTCATCAGGCGGGTGCCGAGGAGGATGACCGCGCCGACAGCGGCGTAGAAGAGGAAGGCGGCGCGCCAGCCGAGTGCGTCGACGAGCCAGCCGGAGGACGTCGGCCCGAAGGCGAGGCCGAGCCCCGCCGTGGTGCCGAGCGCGGCGAAGACGCGGGTACGGGCGGGGCCGGTGAAGGTCGCGCCGAGCAGCGCGCCGCCGCCCGCCATGACGCCCGCGGCGCCGATGCCGGAGAGCAGGCGGGTCGCGTCCAGGAGCAGGATGTGCGGGACGAGGGTGGAGGCCAGGGTGCCGGCGGTGTAGAGGGCGGCGCCGAGCGTGAGGACCCGGCGGCGGCCGTAGAGGTCGCCGAGCGCCCCCGCGACCAGCATGAACGAGGACGCGGCGAGAAAGTAGCCGACGACGACCCACTGCAGGGGCGCGCCGCTGGCGTCGAGGTCGGCGCCGATGCGGGGCAGGGCGACGGTCGTGCCGGACATGGCCATCGGCAGCGTGAGCATGCCGAGGAGGACGACGAGCAGGGTGACGGTCGGGCGGCGGGCTCCAGAGGCGGGGGCCGGCGCTCCTTCGGGGTCGTGTGCCATGGCGGTAAAGTACAACGACGGTTGTAGTTGATACAACGGTCGTTGTACCTAGGTCTCTGTGCTGAGGCCGGACGGCGACGAGGGAGCGCGATGGCGGCGGAGAGCGGTGGAGCGGGACAGGGCGGTACGGAGCCGCGCAAGGGCACGGTGGAGAAACGGCAGGCGCTGCTGCGCGGTGCGCGCACCGTCTTCGGCCGCGACGGTTACACGCGCGCGGGCATCGACGAGATCGCGGCCGAGGCGGGGGTGTCGACGCGCACGCTCTACAACCACTTCGGCGGCAAGGAGAACCTCTTCCGCACCGTGCTCCTGGACAGCGCCGCGAGCGTCACGGCCGCCTACTCCGCTCTCGTCGCACGGCACTTGGGCAAGGTGACGGACATCGAGGCCGACATCACCGCCCTCGCGCGCGAGTGGATGGAGCGGCGCGCCGAGCACGCGCCGCACATGCTGCTCGTACGGCAGATCATCGCCGAGGGCGCGCATCTGCCGGCCGACGTCCTCGAGGAGTGGCAGCGGATCGGGCCCCGGGCCACCACGGAGGCGGTGCGGGTGCACTTCGTGGAGCTGGGCGCGCGGGGGCTGCTCGCCCTCGGTGACTCCGATGCCGGGGAAGCGGCGCGGTACTTCACGCTGCTGACGGCGGGCTCCGTCACCGTGGACACGTTCTTCGGGGTCGTGCCGATGAGTCAGGGCGAGGTCGACGCGCGGGTGGAGAGCGGCGTCCGCGCGTTCCTGCGGCTCTACGGGGGTGGGCGGGGCGGGTCCTAGAGCGAGGGCAGTTCGGCGTCCGGCCAGCGGCTGCGGCCCTGCTCCCGGGACCGGAGCAGGGCCAGGGTCGGCAGGCCCCGGTCCGCTCCGGAGGCGAGCAGCTCCGGCAGCTGGGGAAGCGGAGCCACCGCCGCGACGTCGTCCAGGACGAGCGTCATTGGTGGGTCGAGCCGACCGGCGGGTGACCTGTCGGCCATCCGGCGGCCGTGCTCGACCACGCTTGAGGCGAGGGCCGTCAGCAGGGGCATCGCGCCCGGGTTCGCCTTCGGGTCCTCGATGGCTTCACCGACCACATAGAGCGTGCCCCCTTCGTCCACGAAAGAATCCAGGGTGAGCGCGTCGGTTCGGTTGAACGTGCACGCCTCGCGGACGTGCACCGTGAACAGAGCGGACAGGGCGCGTGCTGTCAACTCCTGTGCCACGTCCCGGCGTTCCGGGTGCGAGGTGAGCGCCGCCTCCAGTTCGCCCGCGGCGCCCGCCGCCGCCTTCGGGCTCGTCCGCAGGATGCGTACGGCGTCCTGGACCTGGTTGCCCTGGGCCCAGCGGTGGACGTGGCGGAACGGTTTTCCGTCCACCGCCGCCGCGTGCAGGTAGCTGCGCAGCAGCGTCTCGGCCGTCTCCGCCACCGCCGAGTCCAGGCGGGCCGTCGGCCGTATCGGGGCGAGGAGCGCTGCCGCGCGGGTGGCCGCTGTGGCTCTGTCCGTGCAGCCCGCCGCCGGGTTCCAGTGCGTCCGGGCGGGGGTGTCGCACCGGTGCGTCGGGTCGTAGAGGAGGACCGGGCCCAGCTTGGCCCGGGCGTCCTTCGTCTCCGCCCAGACCTGCGGGGCGGAGGTGATGACCAGGGCCGGGCCCTCGGCGTCCTGGATCGCGGCCGCGGCCAGCGGGTGCCGGTCGGCCGGGGCACCGAGGAGGAGGGGGCCCCTCGCGCTGCGGGGGGCGGGGACGGCGGGGGCCCCCGAGGGGGCCGGGGCCGGTGCGGTGCCTGGCGGGGCCTGTGCGGATGCTGGGCTGGCCGGGATGCCCGGGGTGTCTGGGATGCCTGGGGCGAGCGGGGTGCCCGGGGTGGGTGGAGTGGGTACGGCGGTCAGGTCGGCTGGGGTGAGGGGGGTGCCCGGGCCGGTTGGGGCAGGCGGGGCGGGTGCGGCTGCGGGGCCGGTCGAGGCGGCTGGGGTGAGTGTTGCTGTCGGTTCGACCGAGGCGGCTGGGGTGGGCGTGGCCGCGGAGGCGGGCCAAGCTCCGGGCGCGGCCGCGGGGGTGGCTCCCGCCGGGGGCCAGGCTCCTGCGGCAGGCGTGGCTCCCGGCGCTGTGGCAGGAGTGGCTCCCGGCATGGGCGCGGCACCCGCCCCGGGCCAGGCTCCCGGCGCGGCGGCAGGCCTCGCTCCGGGCGCTAGCGCGGGGTCCGCCCCGGGCCAGGTCCCCGGCCCGGCAGCGGGTGTCGCTCCCGATGCCGGTCCCGCGCCACCAGCGGCCGCAGCCCCTGACACCGGCACGCCATCGACCGCCGTGGCCCCCGCCACCGGACCGGCCCCGGATGCGGACTCCAGGGGGCGGAACTCCGGTGGAACACCGTCGCGGGGCTTGTCGGAACCGGGTCGCGGGTGCGGCCGGTCCGTGGTGGCCGCGCGGCGGACCGCTCGCCACCGTGCCACGGTCCCCGCCACGAAGAGCGCCAGTACCACCAGGATCATCAGCTGCCCGATGAGCAGACCCCAGAAGAGCCCGTAGCCGGAGAGCTGCCCCTCCGGGGTCGCCGGCCAGGCGCCCGGGACGTCGTGCGGGCGGGCGACCAACGAGCGGATGGCGAGCGGCGTATGACCGAACGTCACCCTGGTCGGCCACGCCCCCTTGGCGAACAGGCCCGCGAGGCCCGTCGCCGTCCACACCATGACCGTCATGCCCAGCAGAAACGCCAGGACGCCGATCAGCAGTCCGTCGGGGATGCCCCGGCCCTGCTCGTCGCGGTACCGCCGCTCGTCCCGCACGCTCAGGCCACCGTGGACTCGGACGTGTCGCTGAGCCGCTGCTCCACGAAGGAGGCGGCCCGCTCCTCCGCCTCCAGCTCGGCGGCGTGCAGCGCGTCGTCGTTGAGCGTGGCCTCGGACGACTCGGTCATCGCGCGGTCGGTGAAGACCAGCGGCCGTTCCGTCTCGGTGATGAGGTGTTTGACCACCTGCACGTTGCCGTTGACGTCCCAGACCGCGATGCCGGGGGTGAGGGTCGGGATGATCTCCACCGCCCAGCGGGGCAGGCCGAGGACCCGGCCGGTGGCGCGCGCCTCGTCCGCCTTCTGGGCGTAGATCGTCCTCGTGGAGGCCATCTTGAGGATCGCCGCCGCTTCCTTGGCGGCCGCGCCGTCCACCACGTCGCTCAAGTGGTGGACGACCGCGACGAAGGACAGGCCGAGGCGGCGGCCGAACTTCAGCAGCCGCTGGAACAGCTGGGCCACGAAAGGCGAGTTGATGATGTGCCACGCCTCCTCGACCAGGAAGATGCGCTTCTTGCGGTCGGGGCGGATCCAGGTGTGCTCCAGCCACACGCCGACGATCGCCATCAGGATCGGCATCGCGATCGAGTTCCGGTCGATGTGCGAGAGGTCGAAGACGATGAGCGGGGCGTCCAGGTCGATGCCGACCGTGGTCGGGCCGTCGAACATGCCCCGCAGGTCACCGTCGACCAGTCGGTCCAGGACGAGCGCGACGTCCAGGCCCCAGGCCCGTACGTCCTCTATGGCGACGTTCATCGCCTCGGCGGACTCCGGCTCGGGGTGGCGGAGCTGCTCGACGATGTCGGTCAGGACGGGCTGGCGCTCGACGATCGTCGCGTTCACATAGGCGTGCGCGACCTTGAGCGCGAAGCCGGAGCGCTCGTCCAGGCCGTGCCCCATCGCGACCTCGATGATCGTGCGGAGCAGCGCCAGCTGGCCCGTCGTGGTGATCGCGGGGTCGAGCGGGTTGAGCCGGATGCCCATGTCCAGGGCGGCGGTCGGGTCGAGCCGGATGGGAGTTATCCCCAGCTCCTGCGCGATGAGGTTCCATTCGCCGACCCCGTCCTCGCCCTGCGCGTCCAGGACGACGACCTGCCGGTCGCGGAAGCGCAGCTGGCGCAGGACGTACGTCTTCTCCAGCGCCGACTTGCCGTTCCCGGACTCGCCGAGGACCAGCCAGTGCGGGGCGGGCAGCTGCTGCCCGTAGAGCTGGAAGGGGTCGTAGATGTAGCCCTTGCCGGAGTACACCTCACGGCCGATGATCACGCCCGAGTCACCGAGACCGGGCGCGGCGGTCGGCAGGTAGACGGCCTGGGCCTGCCCGGTGGACGTACGTACCGGGAGCCGGGTCGTCTCCACCTTCCCGAACAGGAAGGAGGTGAAGGCATCCGTGAGGAGGGACAACGGATCCCGCATGAGCAGCGCCTACCTTCTGGCCTTGTGGGACACGGGACTACCGTCGGATGCCGGTCGCGAACGGCAGGGTGTTGACGAACGCCCGGTGGTGCTCGCGGTCGCACCACTCCAGCTTCAGGTACGACTTGCCGGCCGAGGCCCGGATGGTGCGCTTGTCGCGGGCGAGCGCGTCGGGGTTGCGGGACGAGACGGTGATGTACCCGACGAGGTTGACCCCGGCCGCGCCGCTGGCCAGGTCCTCGCCGCGCTGGTCGAGGCGGCCGTGGGCGGCGATGTCGCGCGGGTCGACGGTCCGGTTCATCTTGGCGGCGCGGGACGCCTCCGCCTCGTCGTTGGTCTTCTCGGTCAGCATCCGCTCGATGGCCACCTCCGTCGGCTCCAGGTCCATCGTGACGGCGACGGTGCGGATGACGTCCGGGGTGTGGACGAGGAGCGGCGCGAGGAAGTTGACGCCGACCGGCGTCATCGGCCACTCCTTGACCCACGCGGTGGCGTGGCACCAGGGCGCGCGGGTCGAGGACTCGCGCGTCTTGGCCTGGAGGTAGGTGGGCTCCATCGCGTCCAGCTCGGCCGGCCAGGCGTTGCGCTTGGTCATCGCCTGGATGTGGTCGATGGGGTGGTCCGGGTCGTACATGGAGTGGATGAGCGAGGCGAGCCGACCCTGGCCGAGCGGCTGGCGGACCCGGATGTCGGCCTCCTGGAGGCGCGAGCAGATGTCGGTCAGCTCGCGGGCCATGACGACGGCGAGCCCGGCGTCCCGGTCGACCTTCTTGCCGGCCTTGGGGCGGGTGGCGCGCGCCATCGCGTTGGCCTCGGCGGCCAGTTCGCGCGTGAAGTGCATGCAGGCCACGAGGTAGGCGCGGTGCTGCTCGCTGCTGGTCGACACCATGGACTGGAGCTGGTCGTACGACTCCTGGAGCCAGCCCAGCGCCCGGTCGTCGCCGCGCACGGCGACGTCCTTGGCGTGTGCGTCCGGGTCGGCGGGCAGGGTGCGGGCGAGCATCTGGAGGCGGGTGACGAACCCGTCGCCGTTCGCCACGTGCTTGAGGAGCGTGCCGAACCGGTCGACCAGCGCCTCCTGGTCCTCCGAGTCGCGCAGGCCGACGCCGGGTCCCTCGATCTCGATGGCGGCGGTGACGGTGCGCCGGTCGGCGTGGAGCAGCACGGCGATCTCGTCGGGGCCGAACGGCGCGGCGAGCCAGGTCAGGCGCCCGATTCCCGGCGGCGGCCCGACCTCGACCTCGCGCCCGTCGAGCCGGACTCCGGCCTCCATGGCGCGCGAGCGGTAGGCGGTGCCGCGCTTGAGGGACCGCTTGTAGCTGCGGTTGATCTCGAACCACTTGTAGAAGGTGCGGTGCTTGTACGGGACGTAGACCGCGGCGAGCGCGAGGAGCGGGAAGCCCATCAGCAGCACGATCCGCAGGGACAGGACAGGGACGAGCAGCCCGCACATCATGCCGAGGAACGCCCCGCCGATGATCAGGGCGAGCTCACCGGACTCACGGTTCCTGCCGACGATCGCGTTCGGCCGGGCGCGGCCGATGAGATATGTACGGCGGGGCGTGACCGGAGGGGACACGTGGGACTGGGTCGTCAACGCCCTGCACCTCCTTGCGGTTTGCCGTTGCTGTTGAAGCCGGGGTTGCTGCCCCCGCCGCCGCGGTTGCCCGCGTGCGGGGTGTTGGTGGGACTGGTGCGGGGCGGAGGTGCGGCGGAGGGGACAGATCCGCCGCCGCTCCCGCCGGCCGGGCGGGTGCTGTGCGCGGCCATGCCGCCGGACACCGGGCCGGCCGGACGGGCCTGGCCGGCTCCGCCTCCGCCTCCGCCGCCGTTGTCCGCGCGGGCGCTGTGGGTCTTGATGCCCTGCGAGACGAGGGCGGCGGGAGAGGTGAACGCGGCGGCCGCCTTGCCCTCGGCGCCCTGCATGATGCGGTTCTTGCGCACGTTGGCCATCTCGTCGCCGAAGCCGGGGACGAAGCGGTAGATCATTCCGCTGGCGAAGATGGCGAGCAGCACGATGGCGAGGCCGGAGACGACCGCGGCCAGCGAGTCGGGGCCGTCGTCGCTGCCGGAGAGGGCTCCGGCGAGACCGAGGACGATGATGATCACCGGTTTGACCAGGATGATCGCGATCATGATGCCGACCCAGCGGCGGACGTGGCCCCACAGGTTCTTGTCGACGAGCCCGGAGTAGACGACGACGCCGAGCAGCGCGCCCACGTAGAGCAGGACGGCGCGCAGGTACAGCTCCAGGTAGAGCACGCCGGCCGCGACGATGGAGACCAGCGACACGACGATCAGCATGATCGGGCCGCCGCCGATGTCGTCGCCCTTCTTGAGGGCTTCGGAGAACGTGCCGAAGAACGTGTCCGTTTGTTGGCCCGTCGCCTTCGCCAGTACGTCGGTGACGCCGTCCGTGGCGGAGACGACGGTGTACAGGATCAGGGGCGTGAAGGCGGAGGCCAGGACGGTCAGCCAGAGGAAGCCGACGGCTTCGGAGATGGCGGTGGTCAGCGGTACGCCGCGCACGGCCCTCTTCGCCACGGCCAGCAGCCACAGCAGGAGGGTCAGCACGGCGGACGCCGCGAAGACGACCGCGTACTGCTGGAGGAACTTGGGGTTGGTGAAGTCGACCTCGGCGGTCTTGCGGACGGCTTCGCTGAGCTGGTCGACGGTCCAGGACGCGGCGTCTGCGCAGCCCTTGGCGAGGCTGGAGAGGGGGTCCAGGGGGTTGGTGGTGTCGGGGGGCATGGTTCCGCCGGAGCTGCCGCCGGTGCCGGTGCCGCGGCTTTTATCGCCGCGTTCGCAGTACGCCTTGGCGGCGCCGACGATGAGGTCACATCTGTCGTCGGGGACCGCGACGGCCCGGGTCGAAAGAAGCACCGCCGCGGTCGGTGCGGTGAGTACCGCGCCGGTGAGTTTGAGAGTCAGACGGCTACCGGGCATAAGTGAACCCTCCGTACTCCCTGACGGCCTTGGCGATCTCGTCGGCCGAGGAGACCTTGTTGTCGCCGTTCACGGGGGACGGGCCGTCCTTCTGGGAGAAGCTCTCGACCTTCCAGTCGCCGTCCACCCAGCGCAGCTTGAGTGTCATGGTGAACCAGTCGTTCGTCACCGGGGTCTTCGAGCCTGTCCCGGCCGTGCCGAAGGCACCGGTGCACCAGATCTCGGTGGTGGCCGTACTGTCCGCATAGGCGGTGGTCTTGGTGCCGACCGGCACGGTCCGGGAGACGTAGGTCTGTCCGGTGGCGGCGTTGCCGTTCTCATCGAGGCCGACCTTGGCCAGGAAGTCCTTCGAGTACGCCTTGTCGAACTGTTCCTGGAGAGCGCTGACCTTGTCGGCGACGAACAGCCGCTGCAGGATGCCGGGCCGACGGTCGGGCTTGAGGATGTCGGCGGAGACCAGCTGAACCGCGTAATTGGCGGCAGCCGACTGCACCCCCTGCTCATCATGCGCGAACCCCGAACCCACCGGCTTCGTGCCGGTCGGGGCCGTGGGGGTGGCGTGCGGGCCCGCGGGGGAGTCGGCACCGCCGCCGGAGGCACTGTCGTCGCCGCGGTTGGCGAAGGCGATCGCCGCGATCAGCAGGACCACGACCCCGACCACCGTGACCAGGGACCGGGACGGGGACCGCCCCGGTCTGCGCCCGCCGCCGTAGCCGCCCTCGCCCTCGCCCTCGGGGAGGCGGGTGCGGGTCTGGCCGGTGCCTCCGTAGACGTCGTCGTGCCCGTTGTCGAGACTCATTGGGTGCACGTCCCCTCAACCTCGTGCTGAACCGCCGGATCCGCCGCATACGACGGTAGCCGTGCGGAATGCCGCGCGGGCGCGGTGTGGTGACTCGACATCAGGGAGACGCAACCTCAGCCGGTGGGCACGACGGGACGGATGTGTAGGGGACTGTTCGGAGTAACCGGAGGGGACCGGTCGCAAACTGACGGGACGTGCGCCGCGGGACGGCGGCGCGGGCCCCGAGCGCGGGCTAGACGGCCATGCCGTACACGATCGTGAAGAGGGTGCCGAGGGACCCGATGATGAAGACCCCGGTCAGGCCCGCGATGATCAGGCCCTTGCCCTGCTCGGCGCTGAAGGTGTCGCGCAGGGCCGTGGCCCCGATCCGTTGCTTCGCGGCGCCCCAGATCGCGATGCCGAGACAGAGCAGGATGGCGACCGCCATCACGACCTCGATCATCACGCGTGCCTCGTTGCCCAGGGTCCCGAACGGGCCCCAGTCGGGGGCGATCCCGCCGATGATGGTCGTGATGTCGCCTTTTTCGGCTGCCAGCAGCATGTGTAACTCACCGCCCCATGTGGGTAGTTCTGTCGCCCCCGCCGCAGCGCAGAGGTCAGGCCCATTCTGACCCAGATTGGCGCTGATGCCTGCACACTTGACGCCATTCCTTGGCCGAGTTCCTACGCTCCGGAGGCGGCCGGGCCGCCTCGCGGGGCGGTTCCGTATGCGAAGGAACGTATGGTCACTCTGTGTATCACGCCTGGTCACGCCGGGCAATGACGGTCCGTGGTGTCCGCCGTCGGCGTTCCGCCGGTGAACCGCCGGTCAGGCGGCCGGGGCGGCCCTAGACTGAAGGGCCGGTGGACTCCCGTGCGGCGAGAGGCGGTTGACGGTGCGTAAGGCGTGGATCGTCGCGGGGTCGGCCGTCTGTGGGGGCACGGGCTTCCTGAGCCTGCTCGTCCTCGGTACGTACATGGCGGCCGGCAGCCTGACCAACGGGGTGGGGCAGGGCGCTGTCGGGCTCGCCAAGGGCGCGGTGCCCGTCGCCTATCAGCCGCTGGTGCAGAAGTGGGGCAATCTCTGCCCGGCCATCAACCCGGCCCTGCTCGCCGCGCAGCTCTACCAGGAGAGCGGGTTCAACCCGAAGGCCACGTCGCCGGCGAAGGCGTACGGCATCGCGCAGTTCATCTCCGGGACCTGGGCGGCGCACGGCGTGGACGGGGACGGAGACGGGGACCGCGACATCTGGGACCCGAACGACGCGATCCCCTCGGCCGCCTCGTACGACTGCAAGCTCGCCTCGTACGTGAAGGACGCGCCCGGCGACGCGACGAAGAACATGCTGGCCGCGTACAACGCGGGGGCGTACGCCGTCATCAAGTACCACGGTGTGCCGCCGTACCGCGAGACGCAGAACTACGTGAAGACCATCACGACCCTGGAGAAGAGTTTCGCGCGGCCGGTCGGGCGGGTGCAGCCCTCGCAGCAGGCCGCGGCGGCCATCTACTACGCGCAGAAGAAGCTCGGCACCCCTTACCTGTGGGGCGGGAACGGGACCGCGGACCAGGGCGGCCGCTTCGACTGCTCCGGGCTGACCAAGGCCGCCTACGAGACGGTCGGGGTCCGGCTGCCGCGGGTCGCCAACGACCAGTACAACGCCGGGCCGCACCCCAAGCGGGACGAGCTGCTCCCCGGTGACCTGGTCTTCTTCTCGGACGACCTCACCAACAGCCGCGCCATCCGGCACGTGGGGATCTACGTCGGCGGCGGCTACATGATCGACGCGCCGCGGCCCGGGGCGGTGATCCGCTTCGACCCGGTCGACACCCCGGACTACTTCGGGGCGACGCGGGTCACCGAGGCCGGGGCCGAGGCGCTTCCCAGCGCCTCGCCCGAAGTGTGACGTGGCTGGAACTCTCCGTTAACGCCCGGCCCTGAGCTGCGGGTTTGCATCTCTCTTCGGTAACGTCTGCGTGATCGTTCGGTGGAGTGTGGAACGTAGGGAGTGGGAGCATGCGTTCCTTTTCCTGAAGCGGTAAAAGACCACGGGGGTGGCTGAAGACGAAGGGGCCGTTGAACCATGGCTGGACTCGAGGCACTCGAGAGTTCCGGGTCGAACCCCGACGTCTCCCTGCTCTACGACATCAACGGCCTGACCGGCTCCACTCCGGGCTGGTTCGACCGGGCCCTGGAGTTCGTCGGTGAGTACGGGATCCTGCTCGGCCTCGTGCTCGTGGTGGTGTGGGCCTGGTGGGGGGCGCGGAAGCGGGGCGCCCTGGACGACGCCGCCTCGTCCGTCGCCGCCGTGGTGTGGGCGCCGCTCGCGGCGGCGGCCGCGGTCCTGGTGAACGTGCCGATCCGGTCGTTCGTGGAGCGTCCGCGCCCGTTCAAGGACCACGACGGGCTCACCGTCCTGGTGGACGGCAAGAACGACTTCTCCTTCGTCAGCGACCACGCCACGCTGGCGATGGCCATGGGCGCCGCGCTCTTCGTCGCGAACCGCAGGCTGGGCCTGGCCGGGATCGCGCTCGCCGTCGCCGAGGGGTTCTGCCGGGTCTTCATGGGCGTGCACTACCCGACCGACGTCATCGGCGGTTTCGCGCTGGGCACGGCGGTGGCGCTGCTGCTCTCGCCGCTCGCGTCGGCGCTGCTCACCCCGGTGGCCCGGGCGGTCGGCCGGTCCCGGGTGGCCTGGCTGGTGTGGGCGCCCAAGGCTGTGGCGCCGGCTCCGGGCGCGGTGGAGCTTCCTGAGGCCCGGGGGTCGTCCGGTTCTCCCGAGGAGCGGGACCTGGCGGCGTAGCCGGTCCTGCGCCGCCGCGGAGCAGGGAGAGGCCGCCGGCCCCGGCGGCCGCCGCGACCGAGGCGCAGAGCAGCGCGAGGGGGCCCGCCGCCGGGTGGGCCGACCCGTCGTCGAGGACGGCGGCCGTGGTGGCGCCCAGGGCCAGGAGGGCGGCGGTGGCGGCGGCCGCGGCTATGCGCGAAGGGTTCATGCCTTCAGCGCACCCCCGCGCGGTGGAGCGGGCCACTTGGGGGCGTGACGCGTGCTCCATCCGGGGGGCGGCGGCCCGGGAGAGGGTTTACAGCGCCTGCGGGAAGCTGAAGAAGCCCGACGGGTCGTACTGGCGCTTCACCTTCGTCAGTCGGCCGGCCGCGGCGCCGTAGTAGGCCCGCTTCCAGTCCGGCAGGGTCGCGTCCGTGTAGTTCTGGTACGCGGCGCCGGAGGCGTACGGGCGCATCGCCGTGTGGGCCTTTTTCAGCCAGTCCCGGGCGGTCGTCCCGGCGGTGCCGGCCTGCCACGACACGATGTACTGCGCGAGCATCCGCGAGCGGCGGTGGACGAACGCCGTGGCCGTCGGGTCGACCCGGTTGACCGCGCCGCCGAGCGCGGTGAGCGCGACGGAGCCGGCGCCCGCCGCCACCGTCTCCAGCTGCCGCAGCAGCGCCCGCACCCCGGCGTCCGAGAGCGAGCGGTCGAAGAAGTCCGAGTGCGCCGCGTACGTCTCGCGCCGCAGCGCGCCGCGCGGGGAGCGGCCGGGGGTGGCGCCCGGCAGATGGCACTGGGCGTCGGAGGAGAACGCGGAGCAGCCCGCGTAGACCTCCATCGACTCCTCGTACGAACGGCGCTTGAGCGAGACCGAGGTGGCCGGGCCCGGGCCGCCGGGGCCGTCGGCGAGGCGGTCGACGGCGTTCTGCAGCTCGGTGTAGGTGCCGAGCGAGAAGGCGGCGACGGAGATCGTGGGACGGCCGCCCGCCGCGTTCGCGAGGTGCAGCGACGACCAGATCTCCTCGGGCTGGTCCGGGCCCCACTTCTGCCAGGCCCTGAGCACCGTCGCCGCCTTCGACCAGGGCCACGTCATGTACGCGGAGACGCCCTGCGGGGCGGGGTGGGTCTTGAAGCGCAGCTCGGTCACCACGCCGAACTGGCCGTTTCCGGCGCCGCGCAGCGCCCAGAACAGCTCCTTGTTCGTCGTGGCGTCGGCGGTCAGCTCCTTGCCGTCGGCGGTGATCAGCGTGGCCCGGGTGAGGCTGTCGCAGGTCAGACCGTAGGCGCGGGAGACCACGCCGTGGCCGCCGCCGAGGGTGAGGCCGGATATGCCGACGGTGGGGCAGGAGCCCGCCGGGATCGTGACGCCCTTGGCGGCGAGGCCGCGGTAGACGTCGATCAGTTTGGCCCCCGCGCCGACCACGGCCTCGCCGCCAAAGGCGCGGACCGCCTTCATGCGGGAGACGTCGAGGATCAGGCGTCCGTCGCCGGAGGACCAGCCCGCGTACGAGTGGCCGCCGTTGCGGATGGCGACGGGGACCTTGCGGGCGCGGGCGAAGGCGAGGGCGGTGCGCAGGTCGTCGGGGCCGGTGACGTAGGCGACCGCGCTCGGCTTCAGGCCGTCGTAGCGCGTGTTGTAGAGCTGGTGGGCGGCGGGCCACGCGGACTGGCCGGGGCGGACCAGGGAGCCGTCGAGGTCCTTGGCGAGCGCGTCCAGGTTCGCCGCGGCGCGGACCGCCGGGGCGGCGCTCGCGCTCGTGGAGCGGACCGGCGCCGAGGAGGAGGCGGCGGGGCCCGGGGAGGGCTTGTCCCCGCTGGAGCAGGCGGAGGCCAGGCCCGCGGTGAGCGCGGCCCCCGAGGCCGATATGAACGTACGCCGCTGCATGCTTGTCTCCCCTGGGTCACCGGTTGATTTCCCGGGTCACGTCGCTTCCTACGGAGACGAGACGTGATCCGGGTGCCAGGGGTTCCCGCGGCGCCTCAGCCGGCCCGCACGTGGTCCTCCGCGTCCGAGCGGGCCTTGCTGCGGGCCCGGCGCGCCGGGCCGCGCCAGCCGCACGTGCACCGGGCCAGGCAGAACCGGCCCGCTTCCATGACCGTCGTCGCGTGCTCATGCTGCTGTGCCACCGGGCCACGGTAACGGGTGGACGTGAACCCCCTGTTCGCGTGACGGTCGACCCTACTCGTCGTTAACCGGGCAGAGCGGGGCCGCATACGCACGGACGGGCTTGGGGGTAGACAAGCGATGGTGGTGCACCACAGGCGCCCGGCAGGACGAGCGGTGGCAGCCGTGGCCGCGGCGGGCCTCATGGCCTGCTGCGCCGGCTGCGGCGGGGCCGAGGCGGGCGACCAGGGCGCCGATCCGGCCCATGCCGTGCGCCGGGCCGCCGACCGGCTGGTCCGCGAGGGCAGTTCACAGGCGAGCACGTCGATGGAGATGGCGAGCGGCGGCACCCGGGTCACCATCCGGGGCACCGGCGTCTACGACTACCGCAAGGGCGTCGGGAAGCTGACGGTGCGGCTGCCGCAGGACGCGGCCGGCGCGCAGGAGCACCGGCCGATCACCGAACTCCTCTCGCCCGGCGCGCTCTTCATGAAGAACCGGGGCGCCGGGGTGCCCGCCGACAAGTGGGTGCGGGTGGCGACCGCGTCGCTGACGGACGGCAACCTCGTCACGGGCGGCGCCACCGATCCGCTCGCCGCGGCCGAACTGCTGCGCGGGGCCCGCGGGGTGTCGTACGCGGGCGAGAGCGACCTGGCGGGGGTGCGCACCCGGCACTACACGGGGACGGTCGACGTGGCGGTGGCGGCGCGGGCCGCGTCCGCGGGGACCAGGCAGGCGCTCGCCGCGGCGGCGAAAGGGTTCGCCAGGAAGCCGGTGCCGTTCGACGTGTACCTGGACGACGACGGGCTGATCCGCAAGATCCGCCACCGCTTCAGCTTCGCCAACGCGCAGGAGAAGAAGGACATTGCGGTGGCGTCGACGACGCTGCTGTACGGGTTCGGGGAGCCGGCCGGGGTCCGGCTGCCGCGCAAGAAGGACATCTTCGCGGGTGAGGTCGCCGAGAAGGCGCTGCCCCCGGGGTCCTGACGGAGCCGGAAATGGTTCTTCCGTGCCATGCGCGGTCCGTACGACGCTCCCTACCCTGGGAAGCCGACCGACGATGGCTGGAAGAGGTGATGAGCGTGGCGCCCGTAGGTACGGCGGTCCAGGACCACGTCGCCCTCGCCGAGATCGAGTTGTGCGGTGAATTGATCATCGCGGCGTCCGCCGTCCCGGAGGGACGGCTCGGCGTGGACCGGATCGACGAGGTACTGCGCGTCGCCGAGGCGCTCCCCGGCGGCTCGAGCGGCGAGGACCGAACCTGAGAGGACGGACCCCGGGCCCGGCCCCCGCCCGTGGAGCCCGTCAGGTGCGCAGCAGCCGGGCGATCGCCTTCGTGGCCTCCTCGACCTTCGCGTCGATCTCGGCGCCGCCCTTGAGCGCGGCATCGGCGACGCAGTGCCGCAGGTGCTCCTCGAGGAGCTGGAGCGCGAAGGACTGGAGCCCCTTCGTGGAGGCCGACACCTGCGTCAGTATGTCGATGCAGTAGACGTCCTCCTCGACCATCCGCTGCAGGCCGCGGAGCTGGCCCTCGATCCGGCGCAGCCGCTTGAGGTGCTCGTCCTTCTGGTGGTGGTAGCCGTGGATGCCGCGGTCGTGGTCGGTCACGATCCCGGGGTCCCCGGGGGTGGGCGCCGGCGTCCGGCTCGCGTCCGTCGTCATCGTCTCCGACCTCCCGTAGCGGATCCTTGTCGAGGTACCCGGTGCTGGTTCCGTCCTGGTCCCAGATACCCCCGGAGGGTATAGGATACCGGACTTTGCGCGGGTCCGGCCGGTTCGCGGGACCCCGTGCCGAGAACTGTGCCCGATGGGCGACACTGGGGGAACGCCGGTTAGCCGTGGCCGGATGATGCGCCTAGCATCAGCCTGACCCATATCCAGAGCACCCCGAGGACCCCACGTGCGTTTTCGTCTGACCCCCAGGGAGACGAGCTTCTACGACATGTTCGCCGCGTCAGCGGACAACATCGTCACGGGCTCGAAGCTCCTGATGGAACTGCTCGGGGCGGATTCCTCCGCCCGGGCCGAGATCGCGGAGCGGATGCGGGCAGCCGAACACGCCGGTGACGACGCCACCCACGCGATCTTCCACCAACTCAACTCCTCCTTCATCACGCCGTTCGACCGCGAGGACATCTACAACCTCGCGTCGTGCCTCGACGACATCATGGACTTCATGGAGGAGGCCGTCGACCTGGTCGTCCTCTACCAGGTCGAGGAGCTCCCCAAGGGCGTCGAGCAGCAGATCGAGGTGCTCGCCCGGGCGGCCGAACTGACCGCGGAGGCCATGCCGAACCTGCGCACGATGGCGAACCTCACCGAGTACTGGATCGAGGTCAACCGGCTGGAGAACCAGGCCGACCAGATCCACCGCAAGCTGCTGGCCCAGCTCTTCAACGGCAAGTACGACGCCATGGAAGTCCTGAAGCTGAAGCAGATCGTCGATGTGCTGGAAGAGGCGGCCGACGCCTTCGAGCACGTGGCCAACACGGTGGAGACCATCGCCGTGAAGGAGTCCTGAGGCCGGCTCATGGACACCTTCACCCTGATCGTGACGATCGGCGTCGCGCTCGGATTCACATACACGAACGGCTTCCACGACTCGGCGAACGCCATCGCCACCTCCGTCTCCACGCGCGCGCTGACGCCACGTGCGGCGCTGGCCATGGCCGCGGTGATGAACCTCGCCGGTGCCTTCCTCGGCAGCGGGGTCGCCAAGACGGTCAGTGAGGGCATCATCGCGACGCCCGAGGGCCAGAAGGGGATGAGCATCCTCTTCGCGGCGCTGGCCGGCGCGATCGTCTGGAACCTCATCACCTGGTACTTCGGGCTGCCCTCGTCGTCCTCGCACGCCTTGTTCGGCGGCATGGTCGGCGCGGCGATGGCCGGGGGCACGACCGTGTACTGGTCCGGCGTGCTCGACAAGATCGTCATCCCGATGTTCACGTCGCCGGTGATCGGTCTCGTCGTCGGCTACCTCGTGATGACGCTCATCATGTGGCTCTTCCGGCGTTCCAACCCGCACAAGGCCAAGCGCGGTTTCCGGATCGCGCAGACCGTCTCGGCGGCGGGCATGGCGCTCGGCCACGGTCTCCAGGACGCGCAGAAGACGATGGGCATCGTGGTCATGGCGCTCGTCATCGGCGGCCACGAGAGCTACGAGGACCCGATCCCGGTCTGGGTCAAGATCGTCTGTGCCGTGATGCTGTCGCTGGGCACGTACGCGGGTGGCTGGCGGATCATGCGGACCCTGGGGCGCAAGATCATCGAGCTGGACCCGCCGCAGGGGTTCGCCGCGGAGACGACCGGGGCCTCGATCATGTTCGGCTCGGCGTTCCTGTTCCACGCGCCGATCTCGACCACGCACGTCATCACCTCGGCGATCATGGGTGTCGGGGCGACCAAGCGGGTCAACGCCGTTCGGTGGGGGGTCGCCAAGAACATCGTGGTGGGGTGGTTCATCACGATGCCCGCCGCGGCGCTCGTCGCTGCGGCCAGTTACGGCATCGTCTGGCTGGCCTTCGCTTAAGCCCCCTCAGGGGCGCGGGGAACCGCGCGCTCAGCCATAGAAAAGCCGCAGACGCATCTGCTCGTGACATGAGCAGATGCGTCTGCGGCTTTCGTCGTGGTTGCTCGCGCAGTTCCCCGCGCCCCATAGGCGGGACTGTCGTCCGGCCCCGTAGGGAAGGAAGAGAGAGCCCGCCCCCCTACCGGGGGCGGGCTCTCGGGCCTCGTGGCGGCACCGCCATGCAGCGCCACGAGGAGTCCGGGTGAAAGGCGGCGAGCCCCTAGCCGAAGCGGCCGGAGATGTAGTCCTCCGTGGCCTGGACCGACGGGTTGGAGAAGATCCGTTCCGTCTCGTCGATCTCGACGAGCTTGCCGGGCTGGCCGACCGCCGCGAGGTTGAAGAAGGCGGTGCGGTCCGAGACGCGGGCCGCCTGCTGCATGTTGTGCGTCACGATGACGATCGTGAAGCGTTCCTTCAGCTCGCCGATCAGGTCCTCGATGGCGAGGGTCGAGATCGGGTCGAGCGCCGAGCAGGGCTCGTCCATCAGCAGCACGTCGGGCTCGACCGCGATGGCGCGGGCGATGCACAGCCGCTGCTGCTGGCCGCCGGAGAGGCCCGAGCCCGGCTTGTTCAGGCGGTCCTTGACCTCGTTCCAGAGGTTGGCGCCCTTGAGGGACTTCTCCACGACGTCGTGCAGCTCGGACTTGCGGTACGAGCCGTTGAGCTTCAGGCCCGCCGCCACGTTGTCGAAGATCGACATCGTGGGGAAGGGGTTGGGGCGCTGGAAGACCATGCCGACGGTGCGGCGCACGGCCACCGGGTCGATGTGGCTGCCGTACAGGTCCTCGTCGTCCAGGAGCACCTTGCCCTCGACGCGGCCGCCGGGGGTGACCTCGTGCATGCGGTTGAGCGTGCGCAGGAAGGTCGACTTGCCGCAGCCGGAGGGGCCGATGAAGGCCGTCACCGAACGGGGCTCGACGGTCATCGAGATGTCGTCGATCGCCTTGTGGGAGCCGTAGTACGCGGTCAGTCCGCTGACGTCGATTCGCTTGGCCATGGTTTCAGTTCACTTCCGATGCGTCGCTACGTAGGGCCGCGTCAGCGACCGGACTTCGGGGCCTTCCAGCGGGCGACGCCGCGGGCCACGAGATTCAGGATCATGATGAAGGCGATGAGGACCAGGGCCGCGGCCCAGGCGCGGTCGTACGCCGCCTCGCTGCCGCCGCTGCTCGCGTACTGCTGGTAGATGTAGAGCGGCAGCGAGGCCTGCGGGCCGTCGAAGGGGTTGCCGTTGATCAGCGGGTTGCCGAAGACCAGCAGCAGGACCGGGGCCGTCTCGCCCGCGATACGGGCGACCGCCAGCATCACGCCGGTCATGATGCCGCCGATCGACGTCGGCAGGACGACCTTGAGGATGGTGCGCCACTTCGGGATGCCGAGCGCGAGGGAGGCCTCGCGCAGCTCGTTCGGGACGAGCTTGAGCATCTCCTCGGTGGAGCGGACCACGACCGGGATCATCAGGATCGACAGGGCCATCGAACCGGCGAAGCCGGAGAAGCCGAAGCCGAGGATCAGGATCCAGAAGCTGAGGACGAACAGGCCCGCGACGATCGACGGGATGCCCGTCATGACGTCGACGAAGAAGGTGACGGCCTTGGCGAGCTTGCCGCGGCCGTACTCCACCAGGTAGATCGCGGTCAGCAGACCGATCGGGACCGAGATCGCGGTGGCCAGGCCGACCTGCTCCAGGGTGCCGAGGATCGCGTGGTAGATGCCGCCGCCGGGCTGGTAGGCGGTGACGAAGCCCATCGAGTGCGACAGGAAGTACGGGTCCAGGACCTTGATGCCGCGCCGGACCGTCTCGTAGACGAGGGAGGCCAGCGGCAGCACGGCCAGGATGAAGGCGACCCAGACGACGCTGGTCGCGGTCCGGTCCTTGGCCTGGCGCCGGCCCTCGACCTTGGCGGCGAGGCCGTAGGTGATCAGGACGAAGAGCAGGGCGGCGATCAGGCCCCACTGGATGCGGCTGCTGAGGCCGGCGCCGAGGCCGATCGCGCAGCCGGCGGCGACCGAACCCAGCGCGATGGCCCAGGGCGACCAGCGCGGCAGGCGGGCGGCGCTCAGGGAGGAGGGGCGCTGCGCGGGTGCGGGCGCGGGTTGCGTCGCGTGGCTCATGCGTTGGCCCCCGAGTACTCCTTGCGGCGGGCGATGATCATGCGGGCCGCGCCGTTGACCAGCAACGTGATGACGAACAGGACCAGGCCGGAGGCGATGAGGGCGTCGCGGCCCTGGTCGTTGGCCTCGGAGAACTTCGCGGCGATGTTCTGCGCGAAGGTGCCGCCGCCCGGGTCGAGCAGGCTGGCGTGGATCAGGAAGTCGGGGGAGAGGACCGTGGCGACGGCCATCGTCTCGCCGAGCGCGCGGCCGAGGCCGAGCATCGACGCGGAGATCACACCGGAGCGGCCGAAGGGGATCACCGACATGCGGATGACCTCCCAGCGGGTGGCGCCGAGGGCGAGGGCCGCCTCCTGGTGCATCAGGGGGGCCTGCCGGAAGACCTCGCGGGAGACGTTCGTGATGATCGGCAGGATCATGATCGCCAGCAGGATGCCGACGGTGAGCAGGGTGCGCGGGGCGCCGCCCTGCCAGGAGAAGATCCCGGTCCAGCCGAAGTAGTCGTCGAGCCAGCTGAACGTGCCGGTCATGTGCGGCACCAGGAAGAGGGCGCCCCACAGGCCGTACACGATCGACGGCACGGCGGCCAGCAGGTCGATGACGTAGGCGATGGTGCCGCTCAGCTTCTTCGGCGCGTAGTGCGTGATGAAGAGGGCGATGCCGACGGCGACCGGGACGGCTATCAGCATGGCGATGACCGAGGTCACGACCGTGCCGAAGGCGAGGACGGCGATGCCGAAGACGGGCGGGTCCGCGGTGGCGTTCCACTCGAAGGTGGTGAGGAAGTTGCCCTCGTTCTTCGACAGGACCAGCGAGGCGCGGTAGGTGAGGAAGACCGCGATCGCGGCCATGATCACCAGGAGCAGGATGCCCGAACCGCGGGAGAGACCGAGGAAGACCCGGTCACCGGGGCGGGTGGCGCCGCGGGCGGCGGCCTTCTGCTGGGCTGGGGTGGGGTGGTCGGCGGGCGCCGGCGGCGCGGGTGATTGCGTGGTGAGGTCCATGGGGTTCTCCGGTCTGCGAAGCCCTCTGCCGCTCGCTGCGGTCGCGTACGGGGCTTCTGGCGGCGGTGCACCGGACGGTGCGGGCCGGCCGGTCCTCGACGGTCCGGGCGGCCCGCACGCGGGTCAGCTGATGCTGGCGACGGTCTCGCGGACCTTGGTGTTGATCTCCGTGGGGATCGGGGCGTAGCCCAGGTCGGCGAGGGCGGCCTGGCCCTCTTCGGAGGCCGTGTAGGTCAGGAAGGACTTGGTGGCGGCCAGGGTGTCCGCCTTGTTGCCCTTGTCGCAGACGATCTCGTACGTGACCAGGGTGATCGGGTAGGCGCCGTCGGCCTTGGTCGCGTAGTTCAGCTCCAGGGCGAGGTCCTTGCCGCTGCCGATGACCTTGGCGTCGGCGATCGCCTTGGAGGCGTTCTCGGTGGTGGCCTTGACCGGGGCGGAGGCGCCGGTGTCGATGTCGACCGTCTTCACGCCGTCCTTGGCGTAGGACAGCTCGAAGTAGGAGATGGCGCCGTCGGTCTGCTTGACCTGCTGGGCCAGGCCGGAGGAGCCCTGCGCGGACTGGCCGCCCTTGGCCTGCCAGGCCTTGCCGCCCTCGTACTTCCAGTCGCTCGCGGCGGTGGCCTTCAGGTACTTGGTGAAGTTGTCCGTGGTGCCGGACTCGTCCGAGCGGTGGTACGCCTGGATCTTGGTCGACGGCAGCTTCGCGTCGGGGTTGAGCTTCGCGATCGCCGGGTCGTTCCACTTCGTGATCTTCGAGTCGAAGATCTTGGCGAGGGTCGGCCCGTCCAGGACGAGGTTGTCGACGCCCGAGACGTTGTACGCGACGGCGATCGGGCCGCCGACCATCGGCAGGTCGATGCCCTGGCCGCTCTTGCAGACCTTCTTGGAGGCGGTGACCTCTTCGGGCTTGAGCGCCGAGTCGGAGCCGGCGAAGGCGACCTGGCCCTGGTTGAAGGCGGTGACACCGGCGCCCGACCCGTCCGGCTTGTAGTTGATCTGCACGCCGGAGCAGGCCTGCGCGTAGGCCTGGCGCCAGGCGTCGATCGCGTTGGCCTGGGCCGAGGAACCGATGCCCAGGAGCTGGCCCTTGGCGTCGTCGCACTTGATGTTGCCGGCCTTGGCCGAGGAGCTGGCGCCGCCACCACCGGTGTCGTTGGTGTCGTCCGAGCCGCACGCCGTGAGGGCCAGGGCGCCGGAGACGGCGAGAGCGCCGAGAGAGAGGGCGCGGAGCCGGTTCTTGCGCTGAAGCTTCACCTTCGGATGTTCCTTCCAGGAGCCGCCGGCCTCGTGGATCGTCTGTGGCGGCGTGCGAAGTCTGCGGATGTCTCAGTGAACGGTCGGGCGGTCCCGCGGGGCGGGGGCGCACCGTCTACGGCTGAAATTAGGCAGATCAGGTGAAGTGACCGATGGCCGTGAGTGAACGGAGGGTGAACCTAAGCGGGCGGTGTGGTTAGGTCACGGAGCGATTACGTCAGGTCGCTGTGCAGGGCGGCCAGGAGAGCGTCGACGAGCGTGCGGTCGCGGGGCTCGGTCAGCCGGGCGCGGGCCGCGTCCGGCGCCAGCCACCGGACGCGGTCGACCTCGTCGCTCGGCGTGAAAGTGCCCGAGGCCGCCTCCGCCGCCCAGTACGCGACCGTCTTGGGGCGGCCGCTGACGACATAACGGGCCGTGGGCAGGGTTGCGCCCGGGACGCACTCCTGGCCGGTTTCCTCCCGTACCTCGCGCAAGGCGCCCGCCAAGGCGGTCTCGCCGCGCTTCAGCTTGCCTTTTGGGTGCGACCAGTCATCGTATTCAGGCCGGTGGACCAGGCAGATCTCCAGGCCGTCGCCGCCCGGGGCCCGGCGCCACAGGACGCAGCCGGCCGCGCGGATCGTGGTCGTCTCGTCGTCGCGCACGGTCACGGGGTTCCCACCGTCTCGCGGTGCCATGCCTGGCGGAACGCGATCCGGGCCGCCTCCACCTGATGGCGCTGGTCGGCGTGGAGCACGCCCAGGGCGTACGCCGTCGCCGGGGCGATGCGCGGGGTGCGGGCCGCCTGGGCGGCCGCGGCGGCGGCCTCGGCGGCGTCGCGGTGGGCGTTCAGGGCGTGTGCCGCCTCGTTCTCCTTCAGGCGCGGGCCGGCGGCGGGGCCGTCGGCCAGTACCTCCTGGGCGTAGCGGTGCAGGCGCAGCAGCAGGCGTACGTGGTGCCAGGGGGTGTCGGCGTCCGGGTTGTAGGGGTGGCCGCTGTGGTGCAGGGCGGCGACCGCCTCGGTCAGCCGGGTCTCGGCGGCGGTGGCCGGCTTCTTCAGCTCCAGCGCCGCGCCGTGCAGCGGGACCTCGCTGGCCAGCACGGCGACGCTGTCGGCGACCGCGTGGAACCGGGACGAGCCGAGCGCGCTCAGGGCACTGCTGTGGGCCCGCGTCTTGGCGAGGGTCAGCTGCCGGTCGAGCAGGGCGGCCGCCTTGGCGGCGCCGAGCGTGAGGGTCTCGCGCGCGGGGGGTGCCGCGTGCTCGTCCCGGGGGGCGGGGGGCCCGGGCGGCCGGGCCCCGTTCCCCGCGGTGCGGTGGTGGACGGCGGTGAGCCGGTGCAGCGCCTCGTTCAGCCGCTGCAGCCGGTCCGCGTACGCGTGCTCCAGGGCCAGCGTGCCGGAGAGCCAGGCCAGCTCCGGGCGGAGCCCGTCGGACCAGTCGGCGTCCAGGAGCGGGCGGAACGTGTGCAGCGTGCCGCTGATGCGGCGCGCGGCGCGGCGCAGGGCGCGGGCGGCGCCGGCCGTCTCCTGCGCCGCGCCGCTCTCCGCGTGCTGGCGCAGCGCGCGCAGGAACTCGGTCGCCTGGGCCCGCAGGTAGCACGCGAGGACGGAGTCCGCGGTGTGGGCCGGGCCGGGATCAAGGTGTTGCGGTGCCACGCCTGCGCCTCCGGGCGTCTATGAGCATCTCCTGTACGTTCCGCAGGGGGCGTCCGTCCGCGTCGAGCGCGTGCCGGGTCCACTCGCCGTCCGCACCCAGGTGCCAGGAGGCGGTGGTGTCGGACATCCCCGTTTCGAGCAGCCTGCTGAGGGCCGCGCGGTGGGCCGGGTCCTCGACGCGGACCAGGGCCTCGATGCGGCGGTCGAGGTTGCGGTGCATCATGTCGGCGCTGCCGATCCACACCTCGGGTTCGCCGCCGTTGCCGAAGGCGAAGACCCGGGAGTGCTCCAGGAAGCGGCCGAGGACCGAGCGGACCCGGATGTTCTCGGACAGGCCCGTGACGCCGGGGCGCACCGCGCAGATGCCGCGCACCCACACGTCCACCGGGACGCCGGCCTGCGACGCCCGGTACAGGGCGTCGATGACGGCCTCGTCGACCATCGAGTTGACCTTGATGCGGACGTGGGCCGGGCGGCCCGCGCGGTGGTGCTGGACCTCCTTCTCGATCCGCGTGACCAGGCCCGTGCGCAGGGACTTGGGGGCGACGAGGAGGCGGCGGTAGGTCGCGCGGCGCGAGTAGCCGGAGAGCCGGTTGAAGAGGTCGGAGAGGTCGGCTCCCACCTCCTGGTTGGCGGTGAGCAGCCCCAGGTCCTCGTAGAGCCGGGCGGTCTTGGGGTGGTAGTTGCCGGTGCCGACGTGCGAGTAGCGGACCAGCTGGTCGCCTTCCTGGCGCACGACGAGCGAGAGCTTGCAGTGCGTCTTCAGGCCGACGAGCCCGTAGACGACGTGGCAGCCGGCCTCCTCCAGTTTGCGGGCCCACTTGATGTTGGCCTGCTCGTCGAAGCGGGCCTTGATCTCCACCAGGACGAGGACCTGCTTGCCGGCCTCCGCGGCGTCTATCAGGGCGTCCACGATCGGGGAGTCGCCGGAGGTGCGGTACAGCGTCTGCTTGATGGCGAGCACGTCCGGGTCGTTGGCCGCCTGTTCCAGGAAGGCCTGCACGGAGGTGGAGAAGCTGTCGTACGGGTGGTGCAGCAGGACGTCGTGGCTGCGGACGGCGGCGAAGACGTCGGGGGCCGAGGACGATTCGACCTCGGCGAGGTCGCGGTGGGTGCCGGCCACGAACTTCGGGTACTTCAGCTCGGGCCGGTCCAGGCCGGCCAGGGCGAACAGGCCGGTGAGGTCGAGGGGGCCCGGCAGCGGGTAGACCTCCGCCTCGCTGATCTTCAGCTCGCGTACGAGCAGGCTCAGCACCTCGGAGTCGGTGGTCTCCTCCACCTCCAGGCGCACCGGGGGGCCGAAGCGGCGCCGCATCAGCTCCTTCTCCAGGGCCTGGAGCAGGTTCTCGGTGTCGTCCTCCTCCACCTCCAGGTCCTCGTTGCGGGTGAGGCGGAACATGTGGTGCTCCTCGACCGTCATGCCGGGGAACAGCTCGGCCAGGTGGCGGGGGGCGGCGATGACGTCCTCGATGGGGACGTAGCGCTGCGGGGAGGCCTCCAGGAAGCGGGAGAGCAGGGGCGGGACCTTGACGCGGGCGAAGTGGCGGTGGCCGGAGACGGGGTTGCTGACGACGACCGCGAGGTTGAGGGAGAGCCCCGATATGTACGGGAAGGGGTGGACGGGGTCGACGGCGAGCGGGGTGAGGACCGGGAAGATCTGCTGCATGAACAGCGTGTAGAGCCGGGCCTGCTCCTTCTCGGTCAGCTCGGGCCAGCGCACGACGTGGATGCCCTCGTCGGCCAGGGCCGGGGCGACGTCGTCCTGGTAGCAGGCGGCGTGGCGGGCCATGAGCTCGCGGGACCGGTTCCAGATCAGCTCCAGGACCTCGCGCGGCTGCAGCCCCGAGGCCGAGCGGGTGGCGACGCCGGTCGCGATGCGGCGCTTGAGCCCGGCCACCCGGACCATGAAGAACTCGTCGAGGTTCGAGGCGAAGATCGCCAGGAAGTTCGCGCGCTCCAGGAGCGGGGTGTCGGGGTCCTCGGCCAGCTCCAGGACCCGTTCGTTGAACGCCAGCCAGCTGCGCTCGCGGTCCAGGAACCGTCCCTGGGGCAGCTCGGCGTCCGCCCGGGCCGCGTACTCGTCCTCGTAGTCGTCGGGGTCCGCGTCGATGTCGGCGACGATCCCGGCGAGCTTGACCGCGCTGCGCTCGTAGTCCTTGCCCGCCACGGGCTGCGGGCGGTGCGCGGCGAGTGAGCCCACGGACGGCTGGGGGTGCGGGGCCGACGGTGCCGGCGGCGCGGGTACGGACGGGTCCTGTGCGGCGTTCGGCTGGCTCATGGCCCCATTCTTCCGCGTGCGGGCCGTCCCGGGCGCGCTGGGCAGATCGGAGAGCGCGGGGGCGAGGTGGAGCCGGTTGCGCGGGACGGGCCCCGGCGGGGTGTGCTCCGCTTGGGGGGCGGTGTCTTGCGGGGCGGTCTCCTGCGGGGCCTTCGAGGGGTCGGGCGCGGGCGGCTGCATTCCGTGAGCGTCGCAAGCCGTTCTGAATCGTTGGTTACGGCGACATGACGTCCCGGGGTGCGGGTGGGGGGCGGCGGGTGCGGCGGGGTTCGGGGTGAGGCCCGCTCCGGCGCCGTGGGGCCGTGTCCGGTGGGCGGCTGCCGGATGGTGGGGGTGCTCGCGCAGTTCCCTGCGCCCCTTACGGGGCGCGGACGGGCGGGGTGGGGGTGTGGGGGGCTCGCGCCGTTCTCCGCGGCCCCTACGGGGCCGTTCTGCGGTGCAGGAGGTGGAACGTCGCGTACGTGACCGCCGCGGTCAGGGCCAACAGCACCGCCGTCTCCGTCAGTTGGAGGGGCCAGAAGTGTGCGGCCGGGTGGAAGGTGCTGTAGTAGCCGGTCACATCGTGGTCGGTCAGGCACTGCTTGTCGTCGACGCAGATCGGGTCGGGGATGTGCGCACCGGTGGAGGTGACGGCGCCCTCGGAGACGCCCTCGCCCCGATAACCCCGGTAGCCGTGGGCGAGCGAGCCGTAGACCGTCTTCGTGGACCACAGGTGCGGGTGGAGCAGTTGCACGCAGAACGCCAGGGTCAGCGTCAGTACCGCGCCGAGGGCCGCCGCGGGCACCAGCTTGCGCTGGAGCAGCGCCGCGAGCGCACCGCAGGCCAGGGCCAGCAGGGGCATGGCCACCGCGGTGGGGCCGAGGGCGTCGTAGGCGCCGGCGTACCACTGGTTCTCGCTGAGCCCGGGTCCGCGCGCGGCCACCGCGTGGCGCAGCGTCACCAGGAGCGCGGTGCCGAGGGTGAGGAGCAGCGCGGGTACGGTCAGCTTGGTGAGCAGCCAGCGGGCGGGGGAGAGGGACTGGGTCCACGCCAACTGGGCGGTGCCGCGCTCCAGTTCGCGCCCGATCAGCACGCCTCCCGCGAAGAGCGCCACGAGGAACGGCATGCCGGTCACAGTGGCGTCGATGACGCTCAGGGCCTCGTGGTACGTGGCCGCGGTCGGCCCTTCGGCGGTGCAGCCGGTGACGCAGTGGCCGCTGGGGACCAGGCCGTCCGTCCCCGGTCCCCACAGCCACAGCAGCATGCCGGCCGTGATGACGACGTAGGCGAGCCAGAGCCACAGGGCGACGCGGTGCAGGCGCAGCACCGTCCAGGTGAGGCCCTTGGGGCGGGTGAGGGCGAGGCTCATGCGGTGGCCCCCTTCGTGACGGGCGCGGACTTCGGGGTGCGCGCGGGGCGGCGCGGCTGGTGGCGGCGCAGGACGAGGAAGGCGGCGACGACGGCGAGGACGGTCAGGCCGAGCAGGATGCCCGTCTCGGTGAGCTGGCGGGGCCAGTAGTCGGGGGAGGGCAGGTACTCCCGGGTGAAGCCGGTGACGTGGTGCCGGGCGAGGCACTTCAGGTCCTGGTAGCAGCCGGGGTCGCTGATCTCCGCGCCGCTGGAGGTGATCGCCTTGCTGTGGACGGGCAGCTCGGGCTGCTGGTACCGCCCCTGGAACGGCCAGGAGTTGCCGCGCAGGGCGCCCGCCAGGTACTGGCCGATCCCGGCGAGGGCGAGCGCGGGCAGGGTGCGGCGCACCAGCAGGGCGACGAGCACGCCGAGCGCCAGGCCGAACAGCGCGTTCGCCACCGTGGCCAGGCCGACGGAGAAGGCGACGTCGCGCGGGCCGATGCCGGCGACCAGGAGGTGGCCGCGTGCCTTCCACACCAGCTGGTACGCGGCGACGACCAGGCCGGTGCCGAGGGTGATGAGCACGGCGGGCACGGCCAGCTTCACGGTGAGCCAGCGGGCCGGGGTGACGGACTGGGTCCACGCCAGCCGGGCCGTGCCGGACTCCAGTTCGCGGGCGATGAGCGGGCCCGCGGCGAACAGGGCGACGGCGACCGCGGCGATCCGGGTCAGCGTCAGCGGATGGTAGAAGACGGCGTCGAAGGAGCCGGTGAAGGGCAGGGTGGCGGACAGCCCGCGAAAGGCGGTCTCCTGCGCCCCGGTGTAGCCGAACGCGTCGAACGCCTCCCGGGCGTCCGAGGAGCCGGGCCCCCACAGGTAGAGCAGGGTGGCGAGGCTGATCACGACGTAGGCGAGCCACAGCCACAGGGCCGTGCGGTGCAGGCGCAGCACCGTCCACACCAGGCCGTCCGGGCCGGGGAAGGTGCGTCGCACCGGAGCCGTCCGCCGCTGTTCGATGACGGGGGCGCTCATGCGGTCACCGCCGGACCGGCCGAGCGGGCCGTGGTGCCCGGAGTGAGCAGGGCCGGGGCGTCGGGGGAGCGCAGGTGCGCGAGGAGCAGCTCCTCCAGGGAGGGCTCCTGCACCTGCCAGTCGGCGCCGAGCGGTCCGTCGTGGCGGACCAGGGCGGTGATGCCGCGGCCCGAGGCGCGGGACTCGACGACCGTGTGCCCGCCGAGGTCGCCGCGGCCGGTGACCAGTTTGTGCGCGCGGAGCAGGTCGTCGATGCCGCCGCCCAGCCGGATCCGGCCACCGCCGAGGAGCAGCAGGTGGTCGCAGGCGTCGGCCAGCTCGGCCACGATGTGCGAGGACATCAGCACGGTCGTGCCGTGCTCGGCGGCGTCCGCCATGAGTGTGCCCATCAGCTCGTGCCGGGCGAGCGGGTCCAGGTCGGCCATCGGCTCGTCCAGGAGCATCAGCTCGGGCCGCTTGCCCAGGGCCAGGGCGAGTGCGACGCGGGTGCGCTGGCCGCCGGAGAGCGCGCGGACCCGGGCCGTGTGGTCCAGGCCGCCCTGGTCGACGATCTTCTGCGCGTACGCGGCGTCCCAGCGGCCGGGGTTCAGCTCGGCGCCCATGCGCAGCGTGTCGGCGACGGACAGCTGGGGGTAGAGCGGCTTGTCCTGTGAGAGGTAGGAGACCTTCGCGCGGTGCTCGCCGGGGGCGCCGCCCAGCACGTCGAGCCGCCCGGACGTCTGCCGCAGCAGGCCCGCGGCGATCGCCAGCAGGGTGGACTTGCCCGCCCCGTTGGGCCCGACGAGGGCGCTGATGCGGCCGGTGGGCAGCCGGAACGAGCAGTCGTCGAGGGCGGCGCCGGCGAACCGTCCGTACCGCTTGACGAGGCCGGTCGCCTCGATGGCCGTGCTCATGGGGTCCCCTTGTCGGTGGTGCTGAAATGCGCTGCCAGGGCGCTGCTGAACAGGGCCGCCACGTCCTCGCGGTCGAGCCCGGTCTCCTTGGCCCGTCTCGCCCAGTCGTCCAGCTCCGCGCGGAGCGGCGAGTCGGCCGGCGCCGAGCCGAGCGATCTGCGGACGAACGTGCCCAGGCCCCGGCGGGCCTCGACGAGTCCCGCGCGCTCCAGCTCCCGGTACGCCTTGAGCACGGTGTTCGGGTTGATGGCGGTCGCCTCGACCACTTCCCGGGCGGTGGGCAGCTTGTCGCCCGGTTCGAGCATGCCCATCCGCAGGGCCTGCTCGGTCTGGTGGACGATCTGCAGGTAGGTGGCGACGCCGCTGTTGCGGTCGATCCGGAACTCGATCACGTACTCCCGCTCGCCCACTGGCCCTACCCCCTTTCACTAATCAAGTAGTGAAAGGGTGATGCAAGAGAGGGGGCGGCGTCAAGCGACACCGCCCCCTCGGCTTTCCCGGCCGGTCCGTGGAGGCCACGAACCCGCAGGTCAGGACTCGGTTCGGTACATCAGATCCGTCTCGTGGGTGCGGAAGCCGAGCCGCTCGTACACGCGCACGGCCGCCGCGTTGTCGGCGTCGACGTAGAGCATCGCGGTCGGCAGCCCGGCCGCGGCCAGGTGGCGCAGGCCCGTCGTGGTCAGCGCCTTGCCGAGCCCGCCGCCCTGGTTGCCCGGGGCGACCCCCACCACGTACACCTCGCCGAGCCCCTCCTCGGCGTGCACCTTCGTCCAGTGGAAGCCGACCAGCTCGTCGTTCTTGAAGGCGAGGAAGAACCCGGACGGATCGAACCACGGCTCGGCCATCCGGGCGTCCAGGTCGCGCTGGGTGAGGGAGCCCTGCTCGGGGTGGTGCGCGAACGCCGCCGCGTTCACCGCGAGCCAGCCCGCGTCGTCCTGGCCGGGGACGAAGGTGCGGATGCGGACCCCCGCGGGCAGCACCGGGTCGGGCAGGTCGAGATCGGTCAGGGACCGGCGCATCTGGCGCAGCTCCCGGAACAGGGACAGACCCAGGACCTGCGCGAGGTGGCGCGCCGCGCCGTGCCCGCCGTGCGCCCACACCCGCAGCCGCTTCCCGGAGGCGGCCAGCAGCGCCGAGCCGAGCGCCCGCCCGTGCCCGCGGCCCCGGTGCGCGGGGTGCACCACCAGCTCGGCGGCGGGCGCCTCGACCGGGTCGGTGTCCTCCAGCTGCGCGTACCCGAGCAGCTCCCCGCCGGCCGTCAGCAGCAGGTGGTGCACGCCGTCGCGCTCCCCGCCGCGCAGCTGGAGCCGCCCCTGCTCCGACACGGCCTGCTGTCCGTCGGTGCGGGCGGCCTCGGCCAGCAGCGCGAGCACGGCGTCGGCCTGCGCGTCGGTCAGGGACGAAAGGGTGTCGATCCGGCGTCCCGAGAGGGCCGCATCGCTGGTGGGTGAGGGGTCCGTGGTCATGCAGACGAGGGTACGGCGCACGGTGCGCCGCCCGGCGGCAACCAGCTCGTAACCGGCAACCCCCTGTTGCGCTACGCGCGTTGACCTTAGGCTTCCGGCTGTCATCGCAGCAGCCACCTTCCGGTACCAGGGGGACGCACGTATGCCCGTCACGCCACAGGGACGCAGACCAGCACCTCGGCCGCTCCGCCGGCGCGCCAAGGCCGCGCTCGGCGCCGTCGCCACGCTCGCCACCGCCGGCGCGCTGATGGCCGCGCTGCCCGCGAGCGCCGCGCACGGCGGACACGGGAGCGGACACGGCGGCAGCCACCACGGGCAGAGCCGCTACCAGGACGTACAGCTGCTGTCCTTCAACGACCTGCACGGGAACCTGGAGCCGCCGGCCGGCTCGTCCGGGCAGGTCGGCGAGGTGCAGCCGGACGGCACGACGAAGCAGGTCGACGCGGGCGGCGTGGAGTACCTGGCCACCTCCTTGCGCACCGCCCGCAAGGGCCACCCGTACAGCGTCACGGCGGCGGCCGGCGACCTGATCGGGGCGAGCCCACTGCTGTCGGGCCTCTTCCATGACGAGCCGACCGTCGAGGCGATGAACAAGCTCGACCTGGACGTCACCGGCGTGGGCAACCACGAGTTCGACGAGGGCGCCACCGAACTGGGCCGCATACAGAACGGCGGCTGCCATCCCAAGGACGGCTGCTACGAGGACGGCCGCACCTTCCAGGGCGCCGACTACCCCTACCTCGCGGCCAACGTGACGGACGAGAAGACCGGCAAGCCGATCCTCGCGCCCTACTGGGTGTGGAAGCAGCACGGCGTGAAGGTCGGCTTCATCGGCGTCACGCTGGAGGGCACGCCGGACATCGTCTCGGCCGAGGGCGTCAAGGGCCTGAAGTTCCACGACGAGATCGAGACCGTCAACAAGTACGCGAAGATCCTCGACAAGCAGGGCGTGAAGTCGATCGTCGCCCTCATCCACGAGGGCGGGGTGCCGGCCTCCTCCGCCTACAACTACGACTGTGACGCGGGCGGCGCGGGCGCCGGGATCTCCGGCCCGATCGTCTCCATCGCCAAGGGCATCTCCCCGAAGGTCGACGCGCTCGTCACCGGCCACACGCACAACGCCTACGTGTGCACGATCCCGGACCCGTCCGGCACCCCGCGCCTGGTCACGTCCGCGTCCTCCTACGGCAAGCTCTACACGGACACCACGCTGACCTACGACCGCCGCACCAAGGACGTCGTCCGCACGGCCGTGAAGTCCGGCGCGCCGCACAAGGGCGGCCCGAAGGCGCCCGTCTCGGCCAACCACGTCGTCGCGCGCACCCAGCCCAAGGCGGCCGACATGACCGCGCTGATCGGCCGGTGGAACAAGCTCGCGGCGCCCGTGGCGAGCCGGGCCGTCGGCTACATCTCCGGCGACATCCCGGGCCGCGGCGCCGGTACGCCGGAGGAGCCGCTCGGCGACCTCATCGCGGACGCCCAGCTCGCGCACGCCAAAACCCTGGACCCGAAGGCGAGCGTGGCCCTGATGAACCCGGGCGGGGTCCGCTCCGACCTCGTGTACAAGGCGAGCGGCGGCGAGGGCGACGGGGTGGTGACGTACGGCGAGGCGTTCACCGTGCAGCCCTTCAGCAACACGGTCAACCTCGTCGACCTCACCGGCGCCCAGCTCGTCCAGGCGTTGCAGCAGCAGGTCAGCGGCCCGAACGAGGCATCCCCGAAGATCCTCCAGCCGTCGGCCGGGCTGACGTACACGCTCGACATGACCAAGTCGGGCGCGGCGCGGGTCGTCACGGACTCGATCCGGCTGAACGGCGCGGCGATCGACCCGGCGGCCACCTACCGGGTCGCGATGAACTCCTTCCTCGCGGGCGGCGGCGACGGCTTCACGGCGCTCGGGCAGGGCAAGAACCCGCTGGTCGGCGCGGACGACCTGAAGGCGTTCAACGACTACCTGACCGCCAACTCCTCGGCCGCCGACCCGGTCGCGCCCCCGAAGGCCGACCGGATCACGGTCGTGAAGTAGCGACGAACCGGCGCTGAAGCCGACCGGAAACAGCACGTACATGCGGGTGGCCTACGGTGGACCGTGGGCCACCCGTCGTGCTGCACGGACGGGTTTGCCCGGCGGGCGGGGGTGTGTGGTGGAATCACCCGATGCGTACCCCCCACCGCATAGCCAACGCCCGTGATCCGTACGAGGAGTTGGCCGCCCTTGCGGACCACCCGCTCGACGACGTCCCGCGCGGGCGGCCGCCGGCCGCGGACGACCCCGGCGACGCGTGGCTGCCGCCCCACCACGGGCGCAGCCGCCGCCGCACCCGCTTCGCCGGACTCCCGTTGCTGGTCAAGGGCGTGGTCGCGATCCTCGTCCTCACCGCGTTCCTCACCCTCGCCGACCGCTGGGCCGTCCTGTACGCCGAGCACCGCGCCGCGCAGCAGCTCAAGAAGGAGCTGAAGCTGACCGCGGCGCCCGAGGTCGACATCGCGGGCTTCCCCTTCCTCACCCAGCTCGCGGACCGCCGGGTGGACGAGATGAAGGTCACGGTCCCGGACGTCGCCGCCGACCGCGTCACCCTCGCCGAGGTCTCGGCCACCGCGCACGACGTCCGCATCGAGGGCTCGGGGCTCACCGGCATCAGCGGCGCCCGCGTCGACGCGGTGCGCGGCGAGGTCCTGCTCAGCTTCGCGGACCTGAACCGGGAGCTGGGCGCCTCCCAGGTCACCTTCACCGGCCACGGCCGCGACCGGGTGCTGGCCCGCGGCACCCTGCCGGTCGCCGGCCACGAGGTGAAGGTGCGGGCCGACGCCACACTCCGGCGCCTGGGCGCCTCCGGCGTCGCCACCGACATCGACGGCATGCGCCTGGACCTCGGCGGCCTGGCCACCTACCGGCCCGGCACCCGGCCCGCCGAGGGCCTGCACCTGACCGCCGCCTCGGTGCGGCGGATCACCGAGGAGAGCGACCAGGCGAAGCGGCTGCTGGCGATCCCCGCGCTCGTGCACCGCGCCGGCGTCCCCGGCGCGGCCGTCCGGCAGGCGCTGCGCGGCGAGAAGAAGGTGAGCGAGGTGACCGGTACGCCCCGTTTCGTGCGGGGCCTCATGCGGACGAACCTCATCGACATCGCCCTCGACCACCCCTGGCTCCTGAAGAAGCTCGGCCTGGACCCGGCCCTGCTCCACGGCCTCACCGAGCTGACCCGCCCCGCACTCGCCGACCGCCTCTCCCTCGCCTTCCGGCTGCCGGAACTGCCGGGCGACGCCGGCTACGTACGGCTGCGTGACGTGCGCGTGGCGAAGGACGGGATCCGCGTGGAGCTGTCGGGGGCCGGCCTGTCCGTGGGCCGCTGAGCGCCCGCGGCCGAGGGGAGACGGACCCGGTCAGGGGAGGTCCGGTGGCGGGGTGGGCGCGCCGGGCAGCCGCACCGTGGCGACCGTGCCGCCGCCGTCCGCCGCCGCCAGCGCCACCTCGCCGCCGCTCGCCTCCACGGTCCGGGCCACGATGGACAGGCCGAGTCCCGAGCCGGGCAGCGCGCGGGCGGTCGGCGACCGCCAGAACCGGTCGAAGACGTACGGGAGTTCGTCGGCCGGGATGCCGGGGCCATGGTCGCGCACGGTGAGCGTCCCGCGCATCAGCGCCACCTCGATCCGGCCCTTGCGCGGGCTGAACTTCACCGCGTTGTCGAGCAGGTTGACGATGGCCCGCTCCAGCGCCGCCGGTTCCGCGCGGACGTACCAGGGGGCCAGCTCGGCGTCGATGGCCAGCTCGGGGCCGCGCAGCCGGGCGCGTTCGATGGCGGTACGGACGGTCTCGTGCAGGGAGACGACCTTGAGCGGGCCGTCGCTCCCGGCCAGCCCGGTGCGCGACAGCTCCTGGAGGTCGCCGATGAGCGCGGCCAGCTCGATCATCTGCGCCTTGACCGACGCCATCAGCGCCTTGCGGTCGTCCGGGGGGATGGCGCGGCCCGTCTCCTCGCTGCGGGTGAGCAGTTCGATGTTGGTCCGCATCGAGGTCAGGGGCGTGCGCAGCTCGTGACCGGCGTCGGCGATGAGCTGCTGTTGCAGCTCGCGGGAGGAGGCGAGGGACGCCGTCATCGAGTTGAACGACGCGGAGAGCCGGGCGATCTCGTCGTCGCCCTCGACCGGGATGCGGACGGTCAGATCCTCGGTCCTGGCCACGTGTTCGACGGTCTCGGTGAGCTGGTCGACGGGGCGCAGCCCGGTCCGGGCGATCCACAGGCCGGCGGCGGTGGCACCCAGGACGCCGATACCGCCGACGAGGAGGAGGACCCAGGCGAGGGTGGTGAGGGGCTCGGTGACCTCGGCCAGCGGGCTGGCGATCGACACCGCGGTGTTCTCGTACCGGATGCCGGGCTCGCGGTAGATCTGGACCGTGAAGACGCGCATGGCCTTGCCGTCCGCGTCGTCCGTGGTGTGCAGCGCCGAGTCCCGGGTGCCGTGGGCCACCTCCCGGTCCGCGGGCTGGACCGGGATCGCGGTGTCGCCCGGGGACGTGCAGATCTGACCGTCGGAGGTGATGACCTGGATCGTCGGGCCCGGCAGGGCGTGCTCGCCGGCCGGTCCGCCGCTCTGGCAGTTGCTCGCGATGGAGAGCACCTGGCTCGGCTTCACCGAACCGACCTGCTGCTTCAGGTCCTCGTTCAGCTGCGTCATCAGCTGCGCCCGCGTCAGGAACCAGCACGTCACCGCCACCGCGGCCACCGCCGCCGCCACCGCGACAGCGACCAGCAGCGCGAGCCGCGACCGCAGCGGCAGTCCGCGCAGCCTGCGCAGCACCCGGTTCATTCCGCCCCGCCGGAGCGCAGCACGTACCCCACGCCCCGCACCGTGTGCACGAGCCGCGGCTCGCCGCCGGCCTCCGTCTTGCGCCGCAGGTACATCACGTACACGTCGAGCGAGTTGGACGACGGCTCGAAGTCGAAGCCCCACACCGCCTTGAGGATCTGCTCGCGCGTGAGGACCTGGCGCGGGTGGGCCAGGAACATCTCCAGGAGCGTGAACTCGGTCCGGGTCAGCTCCACCGTGCGCGCGCCCCGCGTGACCTCCCGGGTCGCCAGGTCCATGCGCAGGTCGGCGAAGGCGAGCACGTCGGAGCCGTCGGTCCCGGCGACCGCCGCGGACGCGTACCCGCTGCGCCGCAGCAGCGCGCGGACCCGGGCGAACAGCTCGTCCAGCTCGAACGGCTTGACCAGGTAGTCGTCGGCGCCCGCGTCGAGCCCGGTGACCCGGTCCCCGACGGTGTCGCGGGCGGTGAGCATGAGGATCGGGGTGGTGGAGCCGATGGCGCGCAGCCGGCGGGCCGCGGTCAGGCCGTCCATGCGCGGCATCTGGATGTCCAGGACGACCAGGTCCGGCTGGTGCGCGGCCGCTTTCTCCAGCGCGTCGGCGCCGTCGACGGCGACCTCGGTGTCGTAGCCCTCGAAGGCGAGGGAGCGCTGGAGTGCCTCCCGCACCGCCGGCTCGTCGTCGACGATGAGGATGCGGTGCGGGTCGCGGTCGCCTTCGGCGGGGCTCATGGGCTGCGCTTCCTTCGGCAGTGGGTGCGGGCGGGGCCGGTCTTCAGCCTCGCACGGCGGCGCTACGGCCGCGTAGGTGGTGCCTCCAGGGGTGGGGCGGGCGGGACCGGTTCAGTTGTCGGTGCCTCCGGCGCGCAGCTCGGCGAGGTCGGCCTTGACGGTGTCGACCGGGATGGCGAAGCCGAGGCCGACGCTGCCGGCGCTCGACGAGGAGGACGAGGAGTCCGAACCGGCCGAGTACATCGCGGAGTTGATGCCGATGACGTTGCCGTTCATGTCGATGAGGGCGCCGCCGGAGTTGCCGGGGTTGAGGGACGCGTCGGTCTGGAGCGCCTTGTACGTCGTGGTGGACGAGCCGGTGTCGCCGTTGAACTCCTGGCCGCCGAACTCGAAGGGCCACTGGCCGCTGCCGCCGCCCTGCTGCTGTTGTTGCCGGCCCTCGTCGGTGGAGACGGTGACGTCGCGGTCGAGGGCGGAGACGATGCCGCTGGTGACGGTGCCGGTCAGGCCCTCCGGCGAGCCGATCGCGACGACCTGGTCGCCTACCTTGACGCCGGAGGAGTCGCCGAGCGTGGCGGCCTTCAGCCCCGAGGCGTTCTTCAGCTTGATCAGCGCGAGGTCCTTCTTGGCGTCGGTGCCGACGACCTCGGCGGTGTACGTCTTGCCGTCGCTCGTGCGCACCTTGATGGAGGTGGCGCCGGAGACGACGTGGTTGTTGGTGAGGATCTCGCCGTCGCCGGTGAGGACGACACCGGAGCCGGTGGAGGAGCCGGCCGACAGTGCCGCGTTGACCTCGACGATCGAGGGGCTGACCGCCGTGGCGACGCCGGAGACGGTGCCCTTCTGGCTGCTGGGCACCACGTTGGTGCTGGTGGCGCTGGAGGCGGTGGTGTCCGAGCCGCTCAGCTCCTGGAAGGCGTACGCGGTGCCGCCGCCGACGGCCGCCGCCGCGACCGCCACGGCCGCGAGCAGCCCGAGCGGCCCGCGCAGCCGCTTGCGCTTCCTGGGCGCCGGCGGCAGCTCGGGCCCGTGGACCGCGAACTGGGCAGTGTGCCCGCCGCCGTGACCACTGTCCCCGCCGTGGCCGCCCGCCGGCCACACCGTCCGTCCCGGAGCCAGGCCCACGGGCTCGTACGACGGCGGGGCCGGGTACGCGCTCCCGGCGTACGGCGGGTGCTGCGGTGCGGGGCCGGGGGTACCGGTGGGGCCGTCGGGGGACTGGGGATACTCGCCGCTGCGGCGGAAGCTCTCGGTCATGGGACCAGCGTGGAGCGCGCACATGAGAGCCGGCTGAGCGTGCCCTGAGAGTCCCGGCAGAACCCTGTTTGCCCGAAATAAAGGCGGCCCGGGGCGGGCGCGGCGAACGGTGGGTTACCCGCGGATGAGTTCCAGGAAGGTGCCCGGCCAATACTCCGCGGGGCAGCCGCGAACCCCGTGTCCCAGGGGGCGCGAGGTGCCTACGATCCCCGCGCGCCCCCCACCTCGCGCTCCCCCCCGCACCAAGCAACGTCACCTCATCAGGAGCCTTGAGTGATACGTGCCCTTCGCGGCCGTCGCAGACGCACTGCCACCGCCTCGGCCGCCCTCGCACTGGCGCTCGGCTGCGCCGGTCTCCTCGCCGCGCAGCCCGCGGGCGCGGCGGACATCCCGCCCGGGCTGCCCGACGCGAACGTCGCCGCCCGGTCCGTGAACCCGGCCCCGGCCGCCCCCGACCGGGAGCTGCGCCACCGGGTGACCGAGGCCGCCAGGAGCCAGGCGACCCCGCGGACCAAGCCGAAGGCGACGCCCTTCATCATCGGCGGCACCCAGACGCCGATCTCGTCCGCGCCCTGGATGGTCCAGCTCTCCTACTACGACAGCGCCACCGACGAGGGCTACTTCTGCGGCGGCGCCCTGGTCGCCCCGAACAAGGTCCTCACCGCCGCCCACTGCGTCGCCGGCCTGGACTGGACGGCGAACGGCGCGGTCGTCGCCGGAGCCTCCGGACTGCTCGACGACGCGGCCGGCACCGTCGCCGGTGTCTGGCGCCAGTGGAACCACCCGGGGTACGACGCCGACACCGTCCACAGCGACATCGCGGTGCTCACCCTGGACCGCCCGCTGCAACAGCAGTGGCTGAAGCTCACCCAGAGCAACGACACGGCCTCGTACAAGGGTGGCACCTCTGCCACCGTCTACGGCTGGGGTCTGACCTCCGGCGCCGACGGCGCCGACCTGTCGGCGACGCTGCGCAAGGCCACGCTGCCGATGGTCGCCGATTCCACCTGCGACAGCGCGCTGCGCACGGTGCTAGGCGAGGACGCCTTCGTCGAGGGCTCGATGTTCTGCGCCGGCACCCCGGCGACCGGCACCGACGAGGGCACGCAGAGCCCCTGCAACGGCGACTCGGGCGGCCCGGTGGTCGTGGGCGGCCGGGTCGTCGGCATCGTCTCGTGGGGCGTCGCGGGCTGCACCGCCAAGGGCGCCTACCCGGTCTTCACGAAGGTCGCCCCGTACGTCTGGGCCGCCCAGCCCCGCGTCGACGACACGGACATGTCCTTCGACGGCCGGGCCGACCTGGTCGGCCGTACCCCCTCGGGCGGCCTGTTCGAGCACGACAGCAAGGGCACCTCGCTGGCCACCCGCGCCTACCTCGGCAACGGCTGGGAGACCTCCGCCTGGGCGCTCCAGGCCGACCTGGACCGGGACTTCTACCAGGACCTGATCGTCCGCGACTCGGTCGACGGCAAGCTGTACCGGGACGCCTACGACGCGGGCACCGACGCGTTCGCATGGAAGCAGATCACCTCGGTGTGGGGCGGCTATAAGTCGTACGCCGTGCCCGGCGACCTGACCGGCGATGCCCGCCCGGACCTCGTCGCGGTCGACGCGGACGGCTCGGTGTACCTCTACCCGGGCAAGGGCGACGGCGAGTTCTACGGCAAGGTCAAGGTCGTCGACAAGTCCTGGAAGGGCGTCAAGGTCTTCGGCCGCGGCGACCTCACCGGCGACGGCAAGACCGACCTGCTCGTGCGCAACAGCTCCGGTGTGCTGTACCTGTACCGCGGCACCCAGGTCGAGCACACCCCGTGGGCGGCGCGCATCCAGGCCCGTACCGGCTGGAACTTCACGGCGTACGCCACCAACGGCGACGTGACCGGGGACGGCGTCGCCGACGTCATGGCCCGCGACTCGGGCGGCACGCTGTGGCTCTACCCGGGCACCAGCAAGGCTTCCAGCGACCTGTTCGGGGCGCGCAGGAGCCTGGGCACCGGGTTCAACCAGTACAACCTGCTGTTCTGAGCCCGCGGCGGACGGCTCAGGCGCAGCCGCAGGACTGACGCACGACCAGGCGCGACGGGAACAGCTTCAGGCGTTCCCGTCGCGATCCCGCCACGCGCAGCCCGTCGTCGAGCACCAGGTCGACGGCGGCCCGCGCCATCGCCGAGCGGTCCGAGGCGACGGTGGTCAGCGGCGGATCGGTCAGCCCCGCCTCCTTGACGTCGTCGAACCCGGCGACGGCCAGCTCGCCCGGCACGTCGATCCGCAGCTCGCGCGCGGCCCGCAGCACCCCGATGGCCTGGTCGTCGGTGGAGCAGAAGATGGCCGGCGGCCGGTCCGGCCCGGCCAGCAGCCCGAGCGCCACCTGATAGGCGTCGTAGCGGTTGTACGGCGCCTCGAAGAGCCGGCCCTCGGTGGGGCAGCCGGCCTCCTGCATCGCGCGGCGCCAGCCCTCGACGTGGTCGGAGACCGGGTCGCCGACGGACGGCGTCTCGGCGGTGCCGCCGAGACACGCCACGTACGCGTTCCCGTGCTCCAACAGGTGGCGGGTGGCGAGCTGGGCGCCGCCGATGTCGTCGGTGACCACGGCGACGTCGTCGATCGCCTCGGGGCGCTCGTGCAGCAGGACGACGCGGGCGTCCCACGCCTCGATCTCGGCCGCCGCCAGGTCGTTGAACCCGTGGCTGACCAGGATCAGACCGGAGACCCGCATGCCGAGGAAGGCCCGCAGATAGTGCACCTCGCGGTCGCCGACGTAGTCGGAGTTGCCGACCAGGACCATTTTCCCGCGCTCGGACGCGGCCTGTTCCACCGCGTGCGCCATCTCCGCGAAGAACGGCTGGCGCGCGTCCGGCACGATCATGCCTATGAGGTCGGTCCGGCGCGACGCCATCGCCTGGGCGACCCGGTCGGGCCGGTACCCCAGCTCCTTGATGGCGGCCTGCACGCGCTCACGCGTGGCCGGGGCGACCGGCCGGGGTCCGTTGTTGATCACGTAGGACACGACGGCGGTCGAAGTACCCGCCAGTCGCGCCACGTCGTCCCGAGTCACCTTGGCCACGCGCGGAGTCTACGCGGATGGAACCCGCCCTGGGCAGGGCGTGCGGAGCGTTCCTAGGGCTCGGCGGTGACGGCCGCGGCGCGCACCCCGGCGGGGGTGTCCGCTTCGTCCGGCTTGGCCGCGCCCCCGCCCGTCCCGTCCCGGTCGGCGTCCGTCTTCTCGATCTTCTTCTCGGCGGTTTTGTCGGCGGTCTTCTCCGGCTTCTCCGGGGTGACGAAGCGGTAGCCGACGTTGCGCACGGTGCCGATGAGCGACTCGTGCTCGGGGCCGAGCTTGGCGCGCAGCCGCCGGACGTGGACGTCCACGGTGCGGGTGCCGCCGAAGTAGTCGTAGCCCCACACCTCCTGGAGCAGCTGGGCGCGGGTGAAGACGCGGCCCGGGTGTTGTGCCAGGTACTTCAGGAGTTCGAACTCCTTGAAGGTCAGGTCCAGGACCCGGCCCTTGAGCTTCGCGCTGTACGTCGCCTCGTCCACGGAGAGGTCGCCGTTGCGGATCTCCATGGGGGAGTCGTCGGCGACGATCTGCTGGCGGCCCATGGCGAGCCGCAGCCGGGCCTCGACCTCGGCCGGGCCCGCGGTGTCGAGCAGGACGTCGTCGATGCCCCAGTCGGCGGTGACGGCGGCGAGGCCGCCCTCGGTGACCACGAGGACCAGCGGGCAGCCGGGCCCGGTGGAGCGCAGCAGCTGACAGAGGCTGCGGACCTGCGGGAGGTCGCGGCGTCCGTCGATCAGGATGACGTCGGCACCGGGGGTGTCGACGAGTGCGGGTCCCTCGGCGGGGGCCACCCGCACGGTGTGCAGCAGCAGGCCGAGGGCGGGGAGCACCTCCGCCGACGGCTGAAGGGCGTTGGTCAGGAGCAGCAAGGAACTCATCGCGCCCCACCTGCCCGGGTCGTCCTGTGTTCGTGCACGGTTCGCTCGCCCATAACGTCTGGTTCCTCCTCGGTCCCTGCGAGGACGTTTGCGGCACTGCTTCGTGGTGCTGGTGGTGCTGGTGGTGCTCCGCTCGTGAAAGCACAAAAGGACCCGGGGGCTGCTTTGCCCGAGTCCTCTGCCCAGCACAATAGCCCACATGACTTGGGGTCGGGCAGGTGAAAAGAGCGGATCTTCTGTGCGGCCGATCACTGAACGACCACGGCGCGTGATGCTGCGTACACAGGACGGTATCGCCATCGACGCCGCGTACGCGCCGGGTCCGGTGCCCGGCGAGGGCCCGGTGATCGTGCTCGCACACGGTTTCACCGGGGATCTGGAGCGGCCGCACGTACGGCGCGCCGCGGGCGTGTTCGCGCAGCGTGCGGCCGTGGTCACGTTCTCCTTCCGGGGCCACGGGCGCTCCGGCGGGCGTTCCACGGTCGGCGACCGCGAGGTGCTCGATCTCGCGGCGGCCGTGGCGTGGGCGCGCGAGACGGGCCACGCGCGCGTGGTGACGGTCGGGTTCTCGATGGGCGGTTCTGTGGTGCTGCGGCACGCGGCATCGCACCGGGGGCGCACGGAAGCGCGCACGGACGCGGTCGTCGCCGTCAGCGCCCCGGCGCGGTGGTTCTACCGGGGTACGGCGCCGATGCGGCGGCTGCACTGGGTGGTGACGCGGCCGACGGGCCGGATGGTGGGCCGCCTCGGCCTGCGCACCCGCATCCAGCCCTGGTCGGGCGGGGTCTGGGACCCGGTCCCGCTGTCGCCGGTCGAGTCGGTCCCGCTGATCGCGCCGACGCCGCTGCTGATCGTGCACGGCGACCGCGACCCGTACTTCCCCGTCGACCACCCCCGGATGCTGGCCGCGGCGGCGGACGGCGGCGCCGAGTTGTGGCTGGAGCCGGGGATGGGGCACGCGGAGAACGCGGCGAGCGACGCGCTGCTCCACCGGATCGGGGCGTGGGCCGCGACGGCGGGTGCCGCACAATAGGACGCCGACCGCACACGAGGATGAGGAGTCGCCGACATGGCTCAGGGCACGATCCGCTACTGGGCGGCGGCCAAGGCGGCCGCCGGCGTCGCGGAGGAACCGTACGACGCGGAGACCCTGGCCGCGGCTCTGACGGCGGTCCGCGAACGGCACCCCGGCGATCTCGTCCGGGTGCTCCAGCGTTCCTCGTTCCTGATCGACGGGGACCCCGTGGGCACGCGCGGGCATGAGACGGTACGGCTTGCCGAGGGCGGCACGGTCGAGGTGCTCCCGCCGTTCGCAGGAGGGTGACCCCGATGAGCAACGACCAGCAGTATCCGCAACAGCCGCCGTACGACCGGTACGACCAGTACGGGCGGCTGTACGGGGAGGCCGGGCAGACCCATGGGCAGGAGCCGTACGGCGGGCAGCAGCCGTACGGCCAGCAGTCGTACGGGCAGGAGTCGTACGGCGGGCAGTCGTACGAAGGTCAGTCCTACGGGAGCGGGCAGCAGCAGTACGGGCAGCAGGAGTGCGGGCAGCAGCAGTCGTACGGCGGGCAGCAGCAGCCGTACGGCGGGTCGCAGTACGAGGACCCGCAGACGCAGCAGTGGCAGGGGCAGACCTGGGACACCCAGGTGCAGCCCGCCCAGGCGCCCGCCCCGCAGCCGTATCTGCCGCCGCAGCCGGCCCGGCAGCAGGAGTGGGGGACGCCCGAACCGGTGCCCGCCCCGGCGCCGGTCGCCGCGGCCGTGCCCGGACCGGTCGCGGAACCCGCCTACGGCGCCGCCACCACCACCGGCAACGCCCGTGTCACCGACGCCCAGCGCGCCCGTGCCGAGGGCCGCTCGCCGGTCATAGAGCCGGGCATCCAGCCCGCCGCGCTCACGGCCGGGCTCGGCCTGCTGCTGGCGGGCGGCGCCGCCGTCGGCCCGTACGCGCTGCTCGTGCCGCTGGTGCTGTTGCAGGCGGTCACGGCCGCGGGCTGGTTCCGGCTCAACGGCATGTGGCCCGCCCGGCAGGGCATCGCCCTCGCCTTCCTGGGCGGTGTCGTCGCGGACATCGCGCTGCTCGCGGCGGGGCGGGAGCACGGGCCCGCCGCGATCCTCGGCACGCTCGGGGTCTGGGTGCTGCTCACGCTCGTCCTCCAGCTGCGTTCGCACGCGTCGCCGGACGAGCGGATGTACGGGCTGATGGCGACCGTCACCTCGGCGGCGCTCGCCATCGTGGCCACCGGGCAGCTGGCGGCGGAGCCGGACGCAGTCACCGTCGGCGGGGCCGCGGTGGCCGTCGCGGTCGTGGCCCGCGCCCTGCCGCTGCCCACGGCGGCCTCTGTGGTGGTGTCGCTGCTGGCGGCCGCCGGGGCGGGGGTCGCGGTCGGCGGGGTGACGGAGTTCGGGGCGGGCGGGGCGCTGCTCGGTCTGGGGGCGGGGGTCTGCGGGCTGGTCGGGCACCGGGTCGCCGCGTACGACTACCCGTCGCGGTTCGTCCACATGACGGCGGGCGTGGCGCTTCCGCTCGCCGCGTCGGCTCCGGCGGTGTATCTGCTCGGCCGGGCTTTGAGCTAGCCGCTCGTTCACAGGTCCTTCGAGTGCGGCCCGGCGGGGGCTGGTCGCGCCGTTCCCCGCGCCCCTGAGATGCGCACTTCGTGCGCCATCTCATCGGGCCCCTGGGGCTGCGGCGAAACCGCATGCCCCAGGGGCAGTCCCCACCGGGCGCAGCCGGACATGGCGCTCGCCCGACGCCCTCAGCTGATCGACAACTTGGGCACAACCCGGCCCACCCCCGACCCCCCGCGGCAGCGGCCACGTACGCTCGCCCGCAGAAACGCGCCCCGGCGGGGGGACACAGAGCGCCGGGGACACACAGACGTGGGGGAGCCCCAAGGCCATGCGCGCACTGCGAATACTGCTGATCTTCGTCGTCATCGTCGGCGGCCTCTTCGTGATCGCCGACCGCGTGGCGGTGAACTTCGCCGAGAACAAGGCCGCCGACAAGCTGCGCACCAGCGAGGGCCTGGCCGAGACCCCGGACGTGGACATCGAGGGCTTCCCGTTCCTCACCCAGGTCGCGGCCGGCAGCCTGGACGACGTCCGCATCGGCATCAAGGACTACGACGCGAAGAGCGGCGGCGACAGCATCCGCATCGCGGACCTGGACGCCGAGATGCACGGGGTGAAGTTCGACAGCAGCTTCAGCTCGGCGACGGCCGAGACGGCCACCGGTACCGCCCGGATCTCCTACGCCGAGCTGCTGAAGGCCGTGAAGAAGCAGGACGCGGCCCAGGTCGCGCCGGGCGTGACCGCGCGGATCGACGGCCTCTCCTACGGCGGCGGCGACAAGGTCAAGGTGGCGGTCACCGTGACGACCCCGGTCGGCACCCTGCACCCGACCGTGCTGAGCAGCATCAAGGTCGCCGACGGCAAGGTCTCGGCCCGCGCGGACAGCCTGCCCAAGACCGGCGCCTTCGAGCTGGCCGAGGGCCGCGTCCGCGCCGTCACCGACTTCCAGCAGGCGATCGACAACCTCCCGGCCGGTATCGCGCTGGACAAGGTGGCACCCGTCACGGACGGCGTCGAGATCACGGTGAAGGGTTCCGGCCTCGACCTGGTCGGGTAGGGAACCCGGCGGACGGAGCGCGGAGAGCGGGTGCGACGTCCGTACTCCGAGACGGCGTCGTCCACTCTGTAGCGGCCGGCGGCGCCCGCACCGCGCCGGACCGCCGCCGACGCGCTCCCGGAGCGGCGTCGATCTCATCATATGGATGATTGCGTCTCAACATCCGACACGGCGGTGACACGGCCACCGATGCGTCCCTACGATCGGACGCATGAAGCGACAGGCGGACCTCACGAAGCGGCGGGCAGTAGACCTGTGCCGCGTCGCCGCCATGCTCTGTCGCACTGTCTGAGCGGGACACCCAGCCACTCGGCCGGCCCCCGCCTTCTCCCGGACCCCTTGAGCCGGTCATCCCGACCGTTCCGGCTCGGGGTCGCCCCGCGCCCGTTCTGCGCACCGAATTCCGCATGCCCCGCCGTAACTGCCCCGGAGGAAGACAGCATGAGCCGCAGCGACGTCCTGGTCGATGCCGACTGGGTCGAGGCCAACCTCGACAACGAGAACGTGGCGATCGTCGAGGTCGACGAGGACACGTCGGCGTACGACAAGAACCACATCAGGAACGCGATCCGCATCGACTGGACCAAGGACCTCCAGGACCCGGTCCGGCGCGACTTCATCGACCAGGCCGGCTTCGAGGAGCTGCTGTCGAAGAAGGGCATCGCCAACGACACGACCGTCGTCCTCTACGGCGGCAACAACAACTGGTTCGCCTCGTACGCGTACTGGTACTTCAAGCTCTACGGCCACAGCGACGTCAAGCTCCTCGACGGCGGCCGCAAGAAGTGGGAGCTGGACTCCCGCGACCTTGTCGACGGCGCGCAGGTGCCGAACCGCCCCGCCACCCAGTACAAGGCCAAGCCGCAGGACACCTCGATCCGCGCCTTCCGCGACGACGTGGTGAACGCGATCGGCAGCCAGAACCTGGTCGACGTGCGCTCGCCCGACGAGTTCTCCGGCAAGCTGCTCGCCCCGGCCCACCTCCCGCAGGAGCAGTCGCAGCGCCCGGGCCACGTCCCGTCCGCCCGCAACATCCCGTGGTCGAAGAACGCCAACGACGACGGCACCTTCAAGTCGGACGACGAGCTGAAGGCGCTCTACGCCGACGAGCAGGTCGACCTGGCCAAGGACTCCATCGCGTACTGCCGCATCGGGGAGCGCTCCGCGCTCACCTGGTTCGTCCTGCACGAGCTGCTCGGCCAGCAGAACGTGAAGAACTACGACGGTTCGTGGACCGAGTACGGCTCGCTGGTCGGCGTGCCGATCGAGCTCGGCGCCAACAAGTAACCCCCTTCCCTGCCTAGGAGTTCAGTCATGTGTGGAGCGAAGGCCGGCGGCCCCGACGCCTCGACGATCAAGCCCGGTGAGACCACGATCCAGGGCCAGGTGACCCGCGACGGCGAGCCGGTGACCGGCTACGTCCGGCTGCTCGACTCGACCGGCGAGTTCACCGCCGAGGTCCCCACCTCGGCCACGGGCCAGTTCCGCTTCTACGCGGCCGAGGGCACCTGGACGCTGCGCGCGCTGGTCCCGGGCGGCACGGCGGACCGTACGGTCGTCGCGCAGACCGGCGGGCTCGCGGAGGTCGCGATCGCCGTGTGACGGCGGCGCCGCGACGCGCACCGAACGGCTGAAGGGCCGCACCCCCGGGGGTTGGACGCCACTGGTACGGGGTGCGGTCCTTCGGCTTGCCCGCCCTCTTGGGACCGGGCTTACGCTGAGGACATGTACGCGCGGCGCAAGCACCTGTACTTCGCCATGATGGGGCTGTGCATCGGCCTGTTCGTGCTGGCCTGGGCCGTCGTACGGCTGTGGTCCGTGCCCGCGGCCGTCGCCATGTGCGTGGTCGCCATGGTCATCCCGCCGGCCGCCGCCATCGTCGCCAACCGCCGCGGCCCCGAGGACCGCTGGTGGGACGAGCCCTCGGGCGACGCGCGCTCCGACGAGTGGTGGGACGAACTGGACGGCAAGAAGCGCCCGCCCCGGCCCTGAGCTGCCGGGTGAAGCCCTTTCGTTATCTGCTTCCGTGCAACCTGCACGGGTTCTTGTGGGTCTCCTGTGCGCGCGGATACGGAATCCGTGCCTCGTGTTCCGTGGGGGGAACCCGTTGGACGACGTACAGACTCCGCACCTGGTGCTCCCGGCACCGCCTGCGGAACCGCCCGTGCCACCCGGCCCGCCGCGCCGCCGCCGCGGCCGCACCACCGCGCTGATCGCCTGCGCCGCCGTGCTCGGGGTGGTGGCGGGGGTCTGCACCGGGTACATCGTGCAGGCCGGGCGCGACCCGGACCCGCTGCCTCCGCTCGCCGCGCGGACCGTGGCGCAGGAGGGGGGGTCGGCGCCGCAGGCGTTCGCCGCGACCGGGGACCGCCGCGCCCGCACCGACGGCGACCTGCGCAAGCTGCTCCTCCCGCGCCCCGCGGGCGTGCAGAAGGCGGACACGGCGCAGGGCTGGCGCAACCAGTACAGCTACGCGAAGGACTTCGAGGACCCGGACCACATGTTCCGCGAGCTGTCCAACGGCTCCTTCCGCCGGGCCGCCTCGTCCGCCTGGAAGAAGGGCCACGCCGCGACCGAGATCCACCTCATCCAGTTCCGCGACGCCGAGCGGCTCGGCTCCCGGGGGTTCTGCAGCGGCCAGCGGAGCTACATGAGCGAGGAGAAGTGGGCGGGCAACGACGGGGAGCCGATCCCCGGCACCGCCGAGGGCCGCGTCTACGTCTTCGACCACCCGAGCACCGAACCCGGTTATCTGCCGATGTACCAGGCCAGGGCGCTCGCCGTCCGCGGTGACATCGTCATGGACATCTGGCTCTACGACAGCGGGCCGATCACGAAGAAGACCGCGATGCGGCTCGCCGAGCGGCAGTTGGAGCGCCTGTGAACGACATGTCCCCGCCGTCGCAGGTGGTTCCCGAGGCCCCTGCCGCGCGCAAGAAGCGACGCCTGCTCGCCGCCGTGGCCACGTGCGCGGTCGTACTCGCCGTCGCGGGCGGTACCGGCTTCACCGTGCTGACGGTGGACGCGGCCGACCGCACCGTCCCCACCACGGTGTGGGGCGAGCCCGAGCAGCAGAAGCAGCGGGCCGGCGGTGTCGCCGGCAAGGAGGGCGACCTCGCGGGCCGGCTGCTGCCGATGCCGAAGGGGTACGTCCCCGGACCCGACATCGACGAGTTCGGCAACGACGAGGCGATCACCGGGCCGGAGGTCGCGGCCCGCTTCAAGAAGAGCGCGGACGACCTGCCCGCCCGCCAGCGTGAGGACCAGCGCAAGGCCATCGACAAGCTGAAGCCGACGGGCCTCGCGATGCGCAGCTACGCCTCGGGGGACACCACGAGGTCCTGGGTCTCCGACACCACGAAGTACACGGTCGTCGAGGTCCAGCTCGCCCGGGTGGAGAACCGGCGCGCGGGCCGGGCGCTCAAGGAGTTCCGGACCGATCTCCTGCGCGCGTTCGGCACCTTCGCCAAGGGCCCCGCGGTCAAGGGACACAAGGACGCGGACTGCTTCCTCGCGCCCCGCACCGGCGGCACCAAGCTCGACATGCTGCTGTGCAGTGCCTACGAGGACGACCTCCTTGTCACCATGACCGCCTACGCGCCCAGGGCAATCGACGGACGCTCCGTGGCGACGCTCATGGCCGCACAGCTGGACCACATCGCGTCCCGGGGGGAATCCGTATGAGCCAGACGATCGAGCAGCCCGAGCCGGGCTCCGGCCTGCCTCCCCGGCCCGTTCCCACGCCGGCACCCGCGCCCGGCACCGATCCCGCCCCCGCCCCGGTGCGCAAGGACCGCCGCGTACTGCGGGCAGCCCTGCGCTGGACCGCCGCCGTCGTCGTCTTCGCCGTGGCCGGCGCGGGGACCGCGTACGAGGTCACCCGGCAGACCCGCGGGGACCTTCCCGGGCTCGCCACCCGGGGCGACGGCCGCTGGGAGTACCCGGCGCCGGTGAAGCCGCCGCTGCCCAAGGGCGCCCCGGCCGCCTTCGCGGAGGGGAACACCCGCGAGGAGCACTTCGCGGACCTGCGCGAACTGGTGCTGCCGGCGCCGAAGGGCGCGACCGAGGACAAGGAGCTGGCCGGCAAGGACGGCTGGCTGCCCACCGCGACCTACCTAAAGGCCTACGAGAAGGACGCCCGCGCCGACCTCGCGCTGTTCCTGAACGAGAACGGCCTGCGGCACGTGGCGGCCCGCGGCTGGACCATGCCGGACGGCACCCGCACCCGTATCTACCTGCTGCGCTTCAACACCGGCGCCTTCGCGCGCGCCTTCGCCGCGAACACGGCGGGGAACGCCGCCGCACTGGTCGGGGCCCCCTACACCGAGGACGACGTCTCCTGGACCGGGGACATCGGCACCCCGGTGCAGTACACCAAGCTGAGCGTCTACGAGGAGGTGCGCCCCTACGGCGCCGAGCGGGTCCGCCAGGCCTACATCGAGGCCGGGGACGTGATCGCCCTCGTCGTGCAGTCCGGGAAGGGCGGTACACCCAAGGTCCCCTTCCGGCAGACGGTCGTCCTGCAGAACCAGCTCCTCGGCTGAGCCCGCCCGCCCCGTGCGGCGGACCTCACCGAGAGCGCCGGGCCCCACCCGACTACAGTGGGGCCCGGCTCTGTATGTATCCCGCTCACCGAGGAGCACCCCGTGCTTGAGGCCTTCTTCTCCGCTCTCCTTGTCCTGGTCTGCGTCGGCGTGCTCGCCTTCGCCGGGCTGACCGTGAAGAAGCTGTACCAGGGCCAGCGCTGATCCCCGTACGTCCCGTACGACACTCCACCGAGAGACGTCTGAACCGCTCATGATCCAGATCCCGTCCGACCTGCACCCCGACCTGCTGCCGCTCGCGTTCCTGCTGGGCGACTGGGCGGGCGCGGGCGTCACCGACTTCCCCGGCGCCGAGAAGGCCAACTTCGGGCAGGAGGTCTCCTTCACCCACGACGGGCGGGACTTCCTGGAGTACCGCTCGCACAGCTGGATCCTCGACGCGGAGGGGAACAAGGTCCGGGCCCTGGAGTCCGAGGCCGGTTTCTGGCGCATCGACAAGGACCGCAAGGTCGAGGTCGTCATGGTCCGCGACGACGGTGTCGTCGAGGTCTGGTACGGCGAGCTGGCCGACAAGAAGCCGCAGATCGACCTGGCCACCGACGCCGTCGCCCGCACCGCGGCCTCCGGCCCGTACACCGGCGGCAAGCGGCTCTACGGCTATGTGAAGAGCGACCTCATGTGGGTCGGTGAGAAGCAGACCCCCGAGGTTCCGCTGCGCCCCTACATGTCGGCCCAGCTCAAGAAGGTCGTCACGCCGGAGGAGGTCGCCGAGATGGCGCGCAACCTCCCGGACATGCCCGACGACGGCATCGCCTTCTTCAAGTAGGCCCTGGAGCCGGTCGCTAGACTCGGCGGTGTGGTGAGCACCGAGGGCATCGACTGGAAGAGCGATCTGCGGCAGCGCGGCTACCGGCTGACGCCGCAGCGTCAGCTTGTCCTGGAGGCCGTGGACACCCTGGAGCACGCGACCCCCGACGACATCCTGGGCGAAGTGCGCAGGACGGCGTCGGGGGTGAACATCTCCACGGTGTACCGGACGCTCGAACTCCTGGAGGAGCTGGGGCTCGTCTCGCACGCGCACCTCGGCCACGGAGCGCCCACCTACCACCTCGCCGACCGGCACCACCACATCCACCTGGTCTGCCGGGACTGCACGAACGTGATCGAGGCCGACGTCGGCGTGGCCGCCGAGTTCACCGCCAAGCTGCGCGAGCAGTTCGGCTTCGACACCGATCTGAAGCACTTCGCGATCTTCGGCCGCTGCGCGAAGTGCGCCGAGGCCCACGAGGCCGCGCAGGAATAAGCCGGTCCGGCGGCTCGTCGTAGTGTGGGTGACCATGCAGCGACATTCAACGAGCAGTCCCCTGCTGACCCTGCCCGGCGCCGTCCCCGGCGAAGGCGTGGACGAAGGCGTCGCCGCGCACTACGGCGACCTCTTCCGCGAGCAGCGCTCCCTCGCCGACGGCAGGGGTGTCGTCGACCTCTCGCACCGCGGCGTGCTCACGGTCACCGGCGACGACCGGCTGAGCTGGCTTCATCTGCTGCTGACCCAGCACGTCTCCGACCTGCCCCCGGGGCAGGCGACCGAGGCGCTGGTCCTGACCGCCAACGGCCACATCGAGCACGCCCTGTACCTCGTCGACGACGGCACGACGACGTGGGTGCACGTGGAGCCCGGCACCCAGGACGCGCTCGTCGCGTACCTGGAGTCGATGAAGTTCTTCTACCGGGTCGACGTCGCCGACCGCACCGCCGCGTTCGCCGTCGTGCACCTGCCGGCCGGCTCCATCGCGCCGGTGCCGGACGGGGTGGCCGTGCGCGAGACCCCGTACGGGCGCGACCTCTTCCTGCCCCGCGGCGACCTGGAACCGTACGCGCGCGAGCACGGCCCGGCCGTCGGGCTGCTCGCGCACGAGGCGCTCCGCGTCGAGCAGTACCGGCCCCGGCTCGGCTTCGAGACCGACCACCGCACCATCCCGCACGAGCTGGGCTGGCTCGACTCGGCCGTCCACCTGCAGAAGGGGTGCTACCGCGGGCAGGAGACCGTCGCCCGCGTGCAGAACCTGGGCAAGCCGCCGCGGCGCCTGGTCTTCCTCCACCTGGACGGCAGCGAGGTGCACCTGCCGCCGCACGGGGCGGAGGTGCGGCTCGCGGCGGACGGTCCGGAGGGCCGCAAGATCGGGTTCGTGACGACGGCCGTACGCCACCACGAGCTGGGCCCCATCGCCCTCGCGCTGGTGAAGCGGAACGTGCCGGTCGACGCCGAGCTGATGGTGGAGACGACGGCGGCGGCGCAGGAGGTCGTCGTCGAGCCGTAGGGCCGCCGCCCCGGCCCTTACATCTCCAGCAGCACCGTGAACGGGCCGTCGTTGGTCAGGGACACCCGCATCCGCGCCCCGAACCGGCCCGTCGCCACGGTCGCGCCGAGCGCCCTGAGCTGCGCCACGACCTCGTCGACCAGGGGCTCGGCCACCTCGCCGGGCGCCGCCGCGTTCCAGGTGGGGCGGCGGCCCTTGCGGGCGTCACCGTAGAGGGTGAACTGGCTGATCACGAGGAGCGGCGCGTCGATGTCGCTGCACGACTTCTCGTCGGTGAGCATCCGCACCGACCAGAGTTTGCGGGCCAGTTGGGCCGCCTTCTCCTTGGTGTCCTCGTGCGTGACCCCGACGAGGACGCACAGGCCCTCGCCCTCGATCTCGCCGACGGTCCGCTGCCCGTCGTCCTCTTCCACGACGACGCTCGCGCCGTCCACTCGCTGTACCACTGCTCGCATGAGGCCATCATGCCGGGTCGCGAACCCCCCATCTGGGGCCGATATGGGGTACTCGCGCACAGAGCGGGCATCGAGAGTGGCACCATGCTCAGACGTGGTGCGCCGGTGGCGCACGGCGTAGGTCCGGTCGAGGGGACGGTAAGCACACCATGGATGTTCACGCCATGAGCCACACACCGAGCACGAGCCCGCCCGGGGGCCCGGTCTCCCTGACGCACAGCGGCCGGGTCGCCCCGCTGGCCCGGCCGCCGGCGCAGCGGGTCGGCAGCCCGGAGCTGCCCGCCGTTCCCCAGCACGACCTGACCGCGCTGCGCCTGCCCGAACTGCGCCGGGTGCGCCGGGAGTCGCAGCAGGACGAGGCGGATCTGAGCTACGTGCGGCGGCTGCTCCAGGGCCGGATCGACATCCTCCGCGCGGAGTTGGGCCGGCGCCGCGACCCGGAGGCGCCCGTCGTGGACCGGCTCTCGGAGATCCTGCGGGACCAGCCGACGCGGACGCGCTCCTCGGCCCGGCACGTCACGGTCGGCACCCCGCACAGCGAGGAGTTCCGGCGGCTGGCCGCCGAGATGCTCTCTGAGGTCGAGCTCTCGGACCTGGCGGCCCGCACCGACGGCGAGCTGCACACGGCGATGGGACGCCTCGTCCGCTACGAGCAGCAGGTCTCGCGGCGCCGGCAGCAGTTGCAGCGCACGGCGGACGACTGCAGCGCGGAGATCGCCCGCCGCTACCGCGAGGGGGAGGCGCAGGTGGAGGACCTGCTGGTGGGCGGCTGACCCCGGTTCCCGGGCTTGCGGGCGTGAGGTGGCGGGCGCGAGCGGGTCACGGCGGCCCGTAGCCGTAGCCGGGCCCCGCCCCGGCCCGCGTCACCCGCCGTCCGGGACACCAGGGGGCGCCGACATATTCGCGCGACGCCCCGCCCGGCCCGTCCTACCGTGGATCGCATGATCCCCAGCGCCGCCGCAGACATCGACGTACGGCCCATCACCGAGGACGAGATGGCGGAGTGGAGCCGCGCGCTCAACGCCGGGTTCCTGCGCCCTCCCACCACGACGCCCTGGACGGTGGCCCGGCGTCTCGCCCGATTCGACCTCGCCCGCACCCGCGCCGCCTTCGCCCCCACGGGCGACGGGACCGGCACCCGGCAGGTCGCCACCTTCCGCTCCTTCGCGCAGGAGCTGAGCGTCCCCGGCGGGGCGAGGGTTCCCACCGACGCGATCACGAACGTCACCGTCACCGCCACCCACCGCCGCCGCGGCCTGCTCAGCCGCATGATGGCCGCCGACCTCGCCGAGGCGAAGGAGCGCGGCGACGTCGCCGCGACCCTCATCGCCGCCGAGTACCGGATCTACGGGCGCTACGGGTTCGGGCCCGCGGCCACTACCACGCAGTGGGAGATCGACGTGGCGCGGGCCGGGCTCGACCCGCGCCGGCCGGGGCCGGACGACGGCGGCCGGATCGACCCGGCCGGCCCCGACGAGGTGCGCCGGATCGGGCCCGCCCTGCACGAGCGGCTGCGCGCCCGCGTCGCCGGCGTCGTCAGCAGGGACGCCTTCTGGTGGCAGGACGAGACGGGCGTGGAGCGGACGCCCGAGGACGACTGGACCGAGCCCTTCTACGCGGTGTACCGCTCCGCCCGCGGCGAGGTGGAGGGGCTGGTCGAGTACCGGTCCGACGGCCACTGGAACGCCGCCAAGGCGCCGGCGAACACGGCGACCGTGGTGCGGCTGACCGGTGTCACCCCGGCCGCCGAGCGGGCGCTGTGGCACCACCTCTGCTCGGTCGACTGGGTCACCACGGTCCGCACCGACGGCCGCGCCCCGGACGACCTGGTGCCGGAGCTGCTGCCCGATCCGCGCGCCGCCCGCGTCGTGACCCAGGCCGACTTCCTGTGGGTGCGGATCCTGGACGTCGTACGGGCGCTGGAGGCGCGCGCGTACGGGGCGAGCGGCGAGCTGGTCCTGGAGGTGCGCGACCGGGCCGGGCTCGCCGGCGGGCGGTTCCGTCTCGCGGCGACGCCCGACGGCGCGGTCTGTGCGCCGAGCGCCGCCGCCGCCCAGCTCACCCTGGACATCGGCGAGCTGAGCGCCCTGTGGCTGGGCGACGCGTCCGCCGTACGGCTTGCCGCCCTGGGCCGCCTGGTGGAGGAGGAGGCGGGCGCCGCCCGGGCCGCCGACGCCCTGCTCCGTACGCCGCGCAGGCCATGGTGCCCCGACGTGTTCTGAACTTTCTGAACACCGGCCCGCGCGGCCGCGGTGTTGGTGGACCGACCGGGCCCCCGGCTCCCCTCCGGAGGGGAGCCCGGTCAGCCGCTCTGGGCCAACAGCAGGACGAGGATGGCCGCGCCGATGCCGCTGATGGTGGTGTTCTTGGCTTTGATGCCGACGGAGAGCACGACGAAAGCGATGATGCCCATCGGGCCGTACTTCCACTGGATGAGCTGTTCGAATCCGATGGCGAGAGCGGCGATGAGGATGGCGAAGACCGGCATGGGACTTACCCCCTTCGGGTCCGAGCGGTGACCAACTCGCGCCCCACGGCGCTGGCGTAGACCAACATCCATGGCCGACGCCAACCCCCGTTGCTGTCTGACCATGTCGCTCAAGTTGGTCACCAACTCATCTGTACTTATCTCCGCTGCGGGGCGACTCATAACCACCTTCTCCTCAACTCCCCAAAGATGGCGGGAAGTTGTAGGGTTCGCATGTGAGTGGGGAGCCTGCCGCCGCCAATGGGGGAGCCCGGCCGCCGCGGGAGCAGTGGACGTACCGCGAGGTGGCCGACGAGTTGCGCGCCCGGATCCGGGCCGGGCGGCTCCGTCCCGGCCAGCGGATGCCCACGCAGGCGCAGCTGGCCGACGACTTCGGGGTGGAGCGGTCCGCCGTCCGCCAGGCGCTCCGCGTCCTCCAGGCCGAGCAGTTGCTGGCCAACGTCTCCAAGGGCAGCCCGGCCACCGTCGCGGAGCCCACCGCGGCCCAGCTCGACGGCCCCGCGGCGTCCCCGCAGCCCACGATGGTCACGCTCTCCCAGAAGGTCGCGGCGGCGTTCCGGCGCCAGGACGTGGAGATCGACGCCCTGTGCCTCACCTCGGTCTCGCTGACCCTCGCGATGGGCGAGCCGCTGCGCCACATCCACGCGGGCCGCATAAAACCGGCCAGGGTGCGGGTGCGGGTGCTGCTGCCGAGCCGCGACATCGACCTCGCCTTCCCCGCCCCGGCCGACGCGGCGGTCGGCGCGGACGGGGTGACGGGCGACCGGTTGCAGCACTACTGGCTGCAGCAGCGCAACGCGCAGGGGCAGGTGCTGCGGCACAACCTGCTGGCCTTGCGCACCACGCACGGCATCGACGTCCAGGTCGCCTTCCGGGCCCTGCCGTTCACCCCGCCGGTCAAGCTCTACCTGCTCAACAACGCCGAGGCGCTCTTCGCGTACTACACGCTGACCCGGCGCGGGGAGTTGGTCGGCCAGGAGCGGGTCGACGTCTATGACGCGCAGGGGGTGCGGCAGATGCTCTTCGCCTTCCGGCAGGGGGCGGGGTCGCGCGACACGACCTTTGTCGAGCAGTCCCATCTGTGGTTCGACAGCCTGTGGAACACGATCAGCACGGAGCTGAGCTTCGGTTCCTGAGGCGGGGAGCGGGTCGGTCACCCGGTCACTGGAGCGCGGGTCCTGCCACCATGATCGCGAGCAGCGCGCCGCCGAGGGAACTGCACGTGGCGTTCCGGGTCTTGGCGCCGATGGTCAGCAGGAGCAGACCGGCGATGCCGGCCGGCCCGTAGCGCCACTGGACGAGCTGCTCAAAGGTGATCACGAACACCGCGGAGAGGAGGCTCAGCACAGCCATGACGTTTCCTCCTGCGTCGACGTCGGTCCGTACGTGCGGGCGGTTCTCGGTGATGCCGGTTGGTCCAAGTTGGCGACCAACTACACTATGGTTGTGCCCATTTGGTGGCCAGCGGTAAACAAGTCTCCGACAACTCCCGCCAAGTGGAAGAGAGTTGTACCGTTTGGTCGTGACCCGGGAGCGTGGCAGACATGGCTGACATGGCAGACGCGACACTGAACGGAAGCGGCAGACTCTCCCCCCAGGAGATCGCGGACCGGCTGCGCGAGCGGATCAGGGCGGGCCGGCTGAAGCCGGGCGACCGGCTTCCCACCCAGGCCACGCTGGCCGACGAGTTCGGCGTGGAGCGCGGCACGGTCCGCCAGGCGCTCCACCTGCTGCAGACCGACGGCCTCCTGAGCAACATCAGCAAGGGCAGCCCGCCGCGCATCGCCACCACGGCGCCCGGCCGGGACGAACCCCGGCCCACCATGGTCGCGCTCGCCCCCCGCCTGGTGGACGCGTTCGCCCGCCCCCAGGTCCGTATCGACGCCGTCTGCCTGACCTCCGAGACCCTGATGCTGGCCCTGGGCGAACCGTTGCGCCTCATCCACGAGGGGCGGATGCGCCCCGAGACGATCGACGTCCGCATCCTGCTGCCCGGCCGGGACATCGACCTCGCCTTCCCGGTGCCGGTCCCGGACGGCGCGGCCGGCACCGACCGGGCCGACGACGAGGCGGTCCACGAGCGCTGGCTCGCCACCCGCAACGCCCAGGGGCAGGTCCTGCGGCACAACCTGCGCTCCCTGCGCTCCTCCCACGGCATCGACGTCCAGGTCACCTTCCGCGCGCTGCCGTTCACCCCGCCGGTCAAGCTCTACCTGCTCAACGACGAGGAGGCGCTGCTGTCGTACTACATGGTCACGCGTCGTGAGGAGGAGATCGACAGCGGTACGAAACTGGAGATGTACGCCGCCACCGGCTCCCAGGCACTGCTGTTCTCCTTCGAGAAGCGGGCGGGGCACCGGGACCGGTCGTTCGTGGAGGAGTCGCAGAAGTGGTTCACCGCCCTCTGGGAAACCATCACGTCCGACCTGACACTCTCCTAGTGACTTCAGACGCGACGAAGCAGAATGTGCCGGTGGCCGAAGCGGCGGACGCGGCAGGGGAGTCGACCGAGAAGCAGCGGCTGGCCGCACTGGTCGGGGGCGCCCGCCACGTGCTCTTCGACTTCGACGGGCCGATCTGCCGGCTCTTCGCCGGCCGGCCGGCGCCGCTGATCGCGCGGGAGCAGGTCCGCTGGCTGGACGCCCAGGGGCTGGGCGAGGCGCTGACGCCGGCCGAGCGCGTCGACGACGACCCGCACTGCGCGCTGCGCAGCCTGGCACAGCAGCGCCCGGACAGCGACCTGGTCATCGAGATGGAAAGGCGGCTCACCGCTCAGGAGCTGCGGGCGGTCCGCTCGGCGTGGCCCACCGCGCACGCCGACCCGCTGATCCGCACCTGGGCCGCGGTCGGCGCCCGGCTCGCCGTCACCACCAACAACGCGGCGGAGGCCGCCCGCCGGTACCTGGAGGGGCGGGGCCTCGCCTCCTGTTTCGAGCCGCACATCTACGGCCGCACCCAGGACCTCCGGCTCCTCAAGCCCGACCCGTACTGCCTGCTGCGCGCGCTGAGCGCCATGGGCGCCGCCCCGGCCACCGCGCTGATGATCGGCGACGCCCCCACGGACCTGCTCGCCGCGCGGGCCGCCGGGGTCCCCTTCCTCGGGTACGCCCACAACGAGCGCAAGGCCGCCCTGCTGCGGGAGGCCGGGGCACGGCACGTGGTCGCTTCCCTGGAGACGGTCCTGACCCTCCTGCGCACCCCGCCGCGCCCGCCCGTCCCCTGACCCGCGCATTCCGTTTCCCTGGTGCACGGCGGGGGGAGTTGGCTGCCAACTGACGTAGAGTTGTCGGGACTTGGCAGCGCGGGAGGGAGTGGCGCGGTGAACGACGAGAACGGCCCCGCCCCCAGGACCACCCCCGACGACATCGCCGGCGCCCTGCGCAAGCGCATCAAAGAGGGAGCGCTGAAAGCGGGCGACCGGCTGCCCACCCAAGCCGCGCTCGCCGAGCAGTTCGGCGTGGAGCGCGGCGCGATCCGGCAGGCGTTGCAGCGCCTCCAGGCGGACGGCCTGCTGACGCACGTGAGCAAGGGCAGCCCGCCCCATGTCGCGGCGGTGCCGTCGAGGCAGGGCTCGCGGGCGGCGCGCAGCATCCTGGGCCCGCGGCTGGTGGCGGCGTTCGGGGAGCCGCGGGTCCGCGTCGACGTGGCGTGCCTGACGGCGGAGACGCTGATGACGGCGCTGGGTGAGCCGCTGCGCCGGGTGTACGAGGGCACGGACCGGCCCGAGTCGGTGCATCTGCGGGTCCTGCTGCCCCTGCTGGACCAGGACCTCGACTACCCCTCGCCGGACAAGGGCTGGGGCCACGACGAGAAGCTCGACGCGGCCGTCAAGCAGCGCAGCGCCGCGCAGCGGGCGGCCCAGCACATGGTCCTGACCAACACCATCGCGGGCCTGCGCCGCAGCGGCATCGACGCGCGCGTCGACTTCCGGTACACGCGGGGCACACCGTGCCGCAAGGCGTACCTCCTCAACCGCCGGGTGGCCCTGGTCGGCCACTACATCCCGGGCACCTTCCTGCGGGAGATCGAGGACTACGACGGGGCGAACCCGGTCCCGCTGTGCGACGTGGAGGGGTTCGACACCCCGATGTTCCTCTTCGACGCGGCGGGCGAGGGCGACGAGAGCGCCTTCGTCCAGGCCGAGCAGACGATGTTCGACGGGGTCTGGGACCACGTGGGGGGACGCGGCTGAGCCGGGGGCCTGTGCGGTCCGGCCCTGTTGGTCACGGACTCGCTCGGGTTCGTGTGAGGGACTCGCACGCGCGGCCACCCGTACCCCCGTGAGGGGCCATCGCCCCGGTGGGGTGGGGCTTCGGCCACGTGGTGCTCCTGGTACGGAGTAGCGTTCACCAGCGCCGGTGTGGCGTGGGCGCCGGACGCGGGTGGAAGAACGAACGATGGCATGGGAAGCGACCTCGGCAGCCGGACGCACGGCTGCCGCCCTGAACCGGGGCGGGCCGAAGATCGAGGGCCCGCTGAAGGGGTACCACCACGAGACCTACGTGATCTCCCTCGACGCCACCGTCGGCGTCCCCGGGGCGTGCGGGGAGGCCGTCCGCTGGAAGTGCCGGGAGCCGCGCGAGGGTCTCTTCTGGTTCGACCGGCGCTGTTTCGCCTCGGAAGAAGTCGTGGTCGAGGCGTTGAACGGTCGCGTCGCCCGGATCCCTGAGCTGATCGAGACCGGGGGCGTGCGGTTGCAGCGCTTCATCGAGGGCACCACCCTGGGGTCCCGTTACGGGGCGGGGAGCGCCGTGCCGGAGCGGTTGGTCCGGCAGGTCCTCGAAGTCGTGGGCGAGCTGGCGCGGATCCGGCCCGCGACGGTGACCGTGAAGTGCGTGTGCGCGCCCGAGGACCGGGTGCCGGACGGCGACTCGGCGGGTTTTCTGACGCGGCTCGTCCATTTCACGGAGACGCAGGTGTACCGCGCGCGCCAGGACGAGTACGGGGCCCTGTTCGCCGCGCTCGGCGTGCACGAAGTCGCCTTCAAGTATCTGCGGGAGCGCGCCGCCGACCTGCGGGAGCGCCCCTTCACCCTGCTCCACGCGGACCTGCACCGGGAGAACCTCATCCTGGACCGGTCCGGCGAACTCTGGGTCATCGACTGGGAGTTGGCCATGTTCGGAGACCCGCTGTACGACCTGGCCACCCATCTGCACCTGATGGACTACCCGCGGTCCCAGCGGCGCCGGGTCGTCGAACTGTGGCGCGGGACGCTGGGGAGGACGGGCGCGCGCGGGCTGGACGAGGATCTGCCCGTTTTGCTCGGCTACAAGCGGGCGCAGTCGGTGTTCACCGATGTCATCAGGTCGGCGCTCACCCTGGCGGACGGGGCGGGCGCCCGGGCGGGTGCCGCGCGCCTGCCGGAGGTGGCCCGCAAGCTGCACGGTGTCCTCGTCCGCGGCGCCGGCCCGCTCGGCATTCACTCCGTCCCGTCGGCCCGGGCCGTCGGGACGGCGTTGCGCACCTGGCTGTCGCGCCGGACGCCACCGCGGTGAACCGCGCGGCCCCGCCTGCGTACCCTCCTTCCCATGACCACCCCGACCCCCGCCCCGGCCTCCGCCGCCCCCGGCCTGCGGGAGCGCAAGAAGCGGCGGACCCGCCAGACGCTCTCCGACACCGCCGTCCGGCTCTTCCTGGAGAAGGGGTACGACCAGGTGTCGGTCGCGGAGATCGCCGCGGCGGCGGAGGTGTCCAAGCCGACGGTCTTCCGGCACTTCGCGGCCAAGGAGGACCTGGTCCTGCACCGGTTCGCCGACCACCAGGACGAGGCGGCCCGGATTGTGGCGGGCCGCGACGAGGGGGAGGCGCCGCTGACGGCGTTGCGGCGGCACTTCCTCGCGGGACTCGCGCGGCGCGATCCGGTGACCGGGCTCTGCGACCACCCGGCGGTCCTCGCTTACCAGCGGCTGCTGTACGGGACACCGTCCCTGGTGGCGCGGTTGTACGGGTACCAGGACGCGGCGGAACGAGCGCTGGCCGGGGCGCTGGGCGGGCCCGCCGTCGAGGCGCGGCTGGCCGCCGGGCAGATCGTGGCGGTGCAGCGGATCCTGGCCGAGGAGAACGTGCGGCGGATCAGGGACGGGGAGGCGGCCGACGCGGTGGCGGCCGACGCGGTACGCGCCGCCGAGCGGGGGTTCGAGCAGCTGGAGCGGGGGCTGCCGGACCGCGTCACTGGAGGCGTTACCAAGTAAAAAACGTAACTCGGTAACGCTTTATGGGTTACCGTGGCCGGATGAGCCAGCCCTCCCTCGATGCCGAACGCCGTTTCCACGACACCTGCCGCGCCGCTCTCGCCGCCATGGTCGACGGCGCCGACGAACAGGTCGTCATCGGGGAGAACGCCTCCGCCTCCGGCGCCGACGCCGAGGTGCTCGGATACCAGCTGCGCAGCCACGCCAAGGAACTGCGCGAACTGCCGCAGGGACCGCTGTTCTTCGGCCGGCTCGACTTCGGCGCCGCGGGCGAGCACGCGGGGCAGAGCTACCACGTCGGCCGGCTGCGCATCACCGAGCACCCGGCCGCGCCGCCCCTCGTGGTCGACTGGCGGGCCCCGGTCTCCCGGGCGTTCTACCAGGCGGGCGCCGACGATCCACAGGGTGTGGACGTCCGCCGCCGGTTCGGCTGGGCGCCGGGCAGCCTCGGGGCGTCGGCCGATCTGACCGGCATGGAGGACGAGCGGCTCGGCGCGGGGGAGGCGGGCACCGGCAGCCGGATCCTCGCCGGGGAGATCGAACGGCCCCGGGTCGGACCGATGCGGGACATCGCCGCCACCATCCAGCCCGACCAGGACGACCTGGTCCGCGCCGCGCTCACCACCTCGCTGTGCGTGCAGGGCGCGCCCGGCACCGGCAAGACCGCCGTGGGCCTGCACCGGGCCGCGTACCTCCTCTACACCTTCCCCGGGCGGGTCCGCCGCGACGGCCTCCTCGTCATCGGCCCGAACCGGACCTTCCTCTCCTACATCTCCGCCGTGCTGCCCGCGCTCGGCGAGAGCGGCGTGCGCCAGGCGACCGTCGGGGAACTCGTCGCGCGCGGCGAGGTGCGCGGGCACGACGACGAGAGCACCGCCGTCGTCAAGCACGACGTGCGGATGGCGCGGGTGGTGCGGCGCGCGCTGTACGCGCGGGTCTCGGCGGACGGCCTCACCGACGCCCTGGCCGTCCCGGACGGCTCGTACCGGTGGCGGGTGCCGCTCGCCGAACTCCGCCGCATCGTGGGCCACGTCCGCGCGGAGGAACCGCTGTACGCCGTCGGGCGCGAGCGCGTACGCAACCGGGCCGTGCGGTACATCCAGGAGCGGGCGGAGCGGCGCGGCGTGAGCGCGAGCGGTCTGTGGCTGCAGAAGATCGGCAGGTCACGGGCGATGAGCGGGTACGTGGACGCGGTCTGGCCCCGGGTGCGGCCGGAGGAGGTGCTGTACGGGCTGCTGTCGGACGGGGCCGCGCTGGCGGCCGCCGCCGACGGGGTGCTGGACGGCGCCGAACAGCGGGCCCTGCTGTGGACCCGGCCCCCGCGCTCGTACAAGTCCGCCCGGTGGTCCGCCGCCGACCTCGTGCTGCTCGACGAGATCGACGGGCTGCTCGACCGCCCCGGCGGGTACGGGCACATCGTCGTCGACGAGGCGCAGGACCTGTCGCCGATGCAGGCGCGGGCCGTCGCGCGGCGCTCCTCCTACGGTTCGCTGACCGTCCTCGGCGACCTGGCCCAGGGCACCACGCCCTGGGCGGCGCGGAGCTGGGACGACCTGCTCGGGCATCTGGGCAAGCCGGAGGCGCGGGTGGTGCCGCTGACGACCGGGTTCCGGGTGCCGGCCGCCGTCGTCGCGCTGGCCAACCGGGTCCTGGAGCGGATCGACGTCGACGTGCCGGCCGCGCGGTCCCTGCGCGGGGACGGCGAGGCACGGCTCTCGCGGGTCACCGACGTGCCGGCCGGCGTGGTGGCCGCGGTGCGCCGGGCGCTCGCCCACGAGGGCTCGGTCGGGGTGATCGCGGCGGAGGACGACGTGCCCCGCGTCCGGGAGGCGCTGACTGCCGCCGGGCTGGCGACGGCGGGCCCCGACGCGCTCGGGGCCCGGGTCACGGTGCTGGGCGCCGCGGTCGCCAAGGGCCTGGAGTACGACCACGTCGTCGCGGTCGAACCGGCGGCGATCACAGAAGCGGAACCCCGCGGCTTCGAACGGCTGTACGTGGTGCTGACCCGGGCGGTGTCGCGGCTGGAGGTGGTGCATGGGCGGGGGTTGCCGTTCGGGGGCGGGTGAGGGGGGGGTGGTTCGCTTTCGCTGGGTACGGGATCGGCGAGGGTCCGGGCGGTGAGGCGTGGGACACTTTTGCAAGCAGGCGCTTGCAAAAGTTAGCGGGGGTGCGACAGTATCAAGGCATGGCATCGCTCAACGTCGGAAGTCTCGGCGAGTACCTGCGCGAGCAGCGTCGCACCGCACAGCTGTCGCTGCGGCAGCTCGCCGACGCGGCCGGGGTGTCCAACCCGTATCTGAGCCAGATCGAGCGCGGGCTGCGCAAGCCGAGCGCGGAGGTGTTGCAGCAGGTCGCCAAGGCGCTGCGGATCTCCGCCGAGACGCTGTACGTGCGCGCCGGCATTCTCGACGCGGAGCGGGAGCGGGACGACGTGGAGACGCGTGCGGTGATCCTCGCCGATCCGTCCCTGAACGAGCGTCAGAAGAACGTCCTGTTGCAGATCTACGCGTCATTCAGGCATGAGAACGGGACCAGTGCCGGCGACGACGCCGGTGGCGATGCCGAGCCCTCGAGCACGTAAGCAGAAGTGATCCGGGAGGACCACGCAATGGCCATCAAGGACGACCTGCGCAAGACCTTCTCCGACCCGACCCCGCTCTACTTCGCCGCGGGTACCGCCGAGTTGGCGTTCCAGCAGGCCAAGAAGGTGCCCGGGCTCGTCGAGCAGTGGCGGGCCGAGGCGCCCGCGCGCTTCGAGGCCGTGCGCAACACCGACCCCAGGGACGTACAGGACAAGGCCGCCGCGCGCGCCAAGGAGGCCCAGGCCACCGTCAGCGCGAAGGTGACCGAGTTCGTCGCCGCCTTCGACACCGACCTGAAGAAGTTCGGCGAGAGCGCCCAGGACCTCGCCCTGCGCGGGGTGGGCCTGGCCGCCGAGGCCGCCGTGAAGGCCCGGGAGGCCTACGAGAAGGTCGCCGAGCACGGCGAGGAGGCCGTGAAGGCGTGGCGCGGCGAGGCGGCCGAGGAGATCAACGAGATCGCCGTCGCCGTCGAGCCGGACCCGGAGCCCCGCTCGGAGCCCCAGTCGGAGCCTCAGTCAGAGTCCGCCGCCGTGTCGGCGGAGAAGGCCGCCACGGCCAAGAAGGCCGCCACCGCCGGCACTGCCAAGAAGGCGGCGGCCGCCAAGAAGCCGGCCGCCGCGAAGAAGAACACGGACACCGCGGCGCCCGACGAGAAGTAGGGCCCGCGTCACGAGCTGGGCACGCGGCGCGTGCCCGGCTCGTTGTACGGGTACGGTGGCCGCAGTCCGGCGGGAGCGTTCCCGTGTGAACTGTCGAGGAAGACGATTTTGGTGGTGGCGTTGTGCTGATGCAGGGGTTCGCCAATGTGATGTGGCTGCTGAGCCTTGCCCTGATCGTCTTCAGCGGCTTCGCGCTCATCGACGCCGCCGTCCGCCGTGAGGACGCCTACCGCGCCGCGGACAAGAAGACCAAGCCGTTCTGGCTGGTCATCCTCGGACTCGCGTTCGTCGTGAACCTGCTCTTCCCGATCCTGTCGTTCCTGCCGATCATCGGCCTGATCGCGACCATCGTGTACATGGTGGACGTCCGGCCCGCCGTGCGGCAGATCACCGGCGGCGGTGGCCGCAAGGGGCGCGGCTCCAGCAGCGACGGACCGTACGGGCCCTACAACGGCGGGCGCTGAGCCCCTCCCGGGCACCCGGGCCCGGCAGGACCGGGGCGGGTCAGCGGTCCAGGAGCAGGACGGCCACGTCGTCGGTCAGGTCGCCGCCGTTGAGGTCGCGGACCTCGTTCATCGCCGCCTCCAGAAGCTCCTCGCCGCGCAGGCCGTCGGCCCGGCGGCGCCGGATCAGCTCCACCATGCCCTCCTGGCCCAGGCGCTGGTTGCCCTCGCCGATCCGGCCCTCGATCAGGCCGTCCGTGTAGAGCATGAGGCTCCAGGACGCGCCCAGCTCCACCTGCATCCGCGGCCAGCGGGCCTTGGGCAGCAGCCCCAGGGCCGGCCCGCTGTTCTCGTACGGGAGCAGCGCCGCCGGGCGGCCCGGGCTCGCGATCAGCGGGGACGGGTGGCCCGCCAGGCACAGGCCCGCGCGGCGGCCGTCCGGGGCTATGTCCACGGTGCACAGCGTCGCGAAGATCTCGTCGCTCTCCCGCTCGTGCTCCAGGACCTGCTGGAGGGTGGAGAGCAGTTCGTCGCCGCACAGGCCCGCGAAGGTCAACGCCCGCCAGGCGATCCGCAGTTCGACGCCGAGCGCCGCCTCGTCGGGGCCGTGCCCGCAGACGTCGCCGATCATCGCGTGGACGGTGCCGTCGGAGGTGCGGACGGTGTCGTAGAAGTCGCCGCCGAGCAGGGCGCGGGAGCGGCCGGGCCGGTAGCGGGCCGCGAACCGCAGCGGGGAGCCCTCCAGCAGCGGGGTCGGCAGCAGGCCGCGCTCCAGCCGGGCGTTCTCCTGCGCGCGCAGCCGGGACTCGGTGAGCTTGCGCTGGGCGATGTCGGCGCGCTTGCGCTCCACGGCGTAGCGGACGGCGCGGCCGAGCAGCCGCGCGTCCAGTTCGTCGCGGAAGAGGTAGTCCTGGGCGCCGACGCGGACCGCTTCGGCGGCGCGCTCGGCGTCGCCGGACGTGGTCAGCGCGAGGACGGCGTGCCGGGGCGCGAGGCGCAGGACGTGGCGCAGGGTCTCCAGTTCGTCGCTGCCCGCGTCGGCGCCGGCCTTGGGGCCGGGCAGCGCGAGGTCGAGCAGCACGCAGTTGACGTCATGGGTGAGCAGCCGCTCGGCCTCGGTGAGGTTGCGGGCGGTACGGACCCGGATCGGCCGGCCGGCGGCGTCCGGCATCTCCGGGATGCTGAGGGACCCGGCCGGGTCGTCCTCGATGACCAGGAGGGTCAGCGCGGCCGGGCCGGAGCCGTGCCGGTCGTGGTCGGCCCCCGGCCGGGGCGGCTGCGCGGCCTGCGTGGTCGCTGTCGTCGGGGCGGCGTGAGCCTGACCACCTTCCACGGCGGGGATGGCTCTCTGCCGCGGTACGGGTACGGGCATCGCTCGGTTCCTTCCCTCCCCCGAGGGCGCGGTGGGACGAAGGTCCTCGTCCACCAGACGGGGACCTTAGCGGTACGTGGCGCCGCAACGGAATGGTGAGCCGCGAACGGTCGGCGTCATATGCCGCAAGCGGTACCGGAATCGGGCACCTTCGCGGCACTGCCGCCCCACCAGGGAATGACGAACATCACGCCGGCCACCCGGAACCGCGCCGCGCCGAGTGCGCTTGCTCACGTGTCCCGGATCACCGCACCGATCACGCCGGGTACGGCAAGAGGAGCCGCGCCCCAGCCCCGTCAGGGGCGCGGGGAACTGCGTGCCCAGCTCCCACCCACCCGCACCCGCGAAACGACCCCACCCGGCCACGCGGCGCACCCCCCCCGCAACACCGGCGTCCCAAGGGCCCCGCCCCCGGCCGGCAGGCCTACGCGTCGGGCCGTACGACCCCGAGTATCGCCATCGACCCCGCCCCGGCCACGGTCACGTTCCGCCCCGGCCGCGGCGCGTGGATGATCGCCCCGTCCCCGATGTACATCCCGACATGGCTCGCGTCGTCGTGGTAGATGATCAGGTCGCCGGGCCGCATGTCCGCCACCGTGATGTGCTTCAGCTGCTTCCACTGCTCCTGGGACGTACGCGGGACGGGCCGCCCCGCCGCCGCCCACGCCTGTGAGGTCAGCCCCGAGCAGTCGTACGACTTCGGCCCCTCGGCCCCCCATACGTACGGCTTGCCGAGCTGGGCGGTGGCGAACTGCACCGCTTCCTTGCCGGCCTTCGTCGCCTTGCCGTCGATCTCCTTCAGGACACCCGAGGAGAGCCAGGCGGTCTGTGCCTCGCGCTCGGCCTCCTCCTCCAGCTTCTGGAGCCGCTCGCGCTCCTTCTTCTCGAGCTTGCTCTCCAGCGTCTGTGCCTGCTTGATCTGCCGCTCGACCTTCTTCTTCGCCGCGGCCTTCTTCTTGCGGCCCTCCTCCAGCTCCTTCCAGCGGGCGGAGGCGTCCTCGGCGTACCCGGCGAGGTCCTTCTGGGTGCGGGTCAGCTCGCTCAGCAGGTTCTTGGTGGCCTGCTGGCCCTGGTACATCCGGCCCGCGTGGTCGAGGAACTGCTGCGGGTCGCCGGAGAGCATGAACCGGGCCTCGCTAGGGATCCCGCCGGAGCGGTACTGCTCGCGGGCGGCCGCGCCCGCGCCGCTCTTGAGGCGGTCCAGCTTCTTGCGGCCCGCGGCGATCTTCTGGGCCAGCTTCACGATCTCGACGGACTGCTTGTCGGCCTTCTCCTCCGCCGCGTTGTACGCGTCGGTGGCCACCGCGGCGTCGTGGTACAGCGCGTCGATCTTCTTGCGGACCGCTTCGAGGTCCGTGTTCCGCAGCGCGCTCGGCGGGGTGCCGGCCGCGCCGGACGGGGAACCGGAAGGGGAGGGCCGCGGGCCCGGCGTCGCGTAGGCCGCGCCCGGCGCCGTCAGGACGGTCACGGCACACACCAGCGCCACGGCCGCCATCGTCGTCGTGCTCCGCTTGCTCATCCGCTCCGCCCCCACAGCCGAGACACACCTGATTTACCGTCAGTAACTTCGCGCGCTCCGGGGATCGTGCCACGCGAGCGCCGAATCCGACAGACCCCGCACGGTGTGACGAACGGCGCGCGGTGATCGTTCCCCCCCACCGGCGGACAGACGCCACTCGATCTGCGATCGGCTGCCCGGCAACCGGCGATCGGAGCCCCGTCGGCCGACGCTCGCAGGCCCGCCACTTGGCGGACGGACGGCTACCGGCCGGACCATCGGGCCCTCGTCAACGGGCCGGTGTCGGTTACCCGGAAACCGGCGATCGGGGTCCCAGCGACCGGAGTCCCAGCGACCGGCGCTCGCAGGCCCGTCGCCCGGTGGGCGGACGGCCGCCAGCCGCCGATCGGACCGGTATCAGTGGACCGGACGGATATCCGTCACCCGGCGATCGCAGAGCCGTCGCCCGGCACGCGGACGGACGGCCGTCAGCTGGGCAGTCGGATCCTCGTCAGCGGCCGGTCAATTACCCGGCAACCGGCGATCGGGGGCGCGGCGACCGATGATCGGATGCCCGGCAACCGGCGAGGGCAGGCCCGCCATCCGCCCGATCGGACCGCCGTCACCCGCGAACATCCCCCGTCCCGCCCCCAAACACCCCCCGTCACCCCGCAAACCCCGCACGCGGAGCCAACGCCCCCCACGCGACGGTCAGTTCCCCCTGGCGCCACCTGGCGGGCCCGTCCATCACCGGCCAGGTGCCCGCCAGTGTCCGCGCCGTGCGGATCCAGCGCTGGCGCGCGCCGTATGAGGCGTAGGGCGCGGCGGCCGCCCACGCGCGGTCGAAGTCGCGCAGGAAGGTGTGGACCGGTTCGCCCGGCACGTTGCGGTGGATCAGTGCCTTGGGCAGCCGTTCGGCGAGGTCGGAGGGGGTGTGCAGGGAGCCGAGCCGGGTCGCGAAGGTCACCGTGCGCGGGCCGGACGGGCCCAGCGCCACCCACACGTGCCGCCGCCCGATCTCGTCGCAGGTGCCCTCCACCAGGAGGCCGTCCGGCGCGAGCCGCCCGCAGAGCCGTTCCCAGACCCCGGCGACCTGCTCCTCGTCGTACTGGCGCAGCACGTTCGCGGCCCGGACCAGTACGGGCGCCGTCGTCAGGGGCAGCTCGAAGCCGCCGTGCCGGAAGGTGAGCCCCTCCCGCGCGTACGGTTGCGCGGCGGCGACCCGGGCGGGCTCGATCTCGATGCCGACCACGCGCGCGCGGGGCGCGGCCGCGCGCAGCCGGGCGAGCAGTTCGACGGCGGTCCAGGGCGCCGCCCCGTAGCCGAGGTCGACGGCCACGGGGTCGTCGGCGCGGCGCAGCGCGGGCCCGTGGACGGCCGCGATCCAGCGGTCCATGCGGCGCAGCCGGTTCGGGTTGGTGGTGCCTCGCGTCACTGTCCCCACGGGGCGGGAAGGGGTGCGCGGGCTCATGGCTACGAGGGTATGCGCTGCGCGGGAAGGGCCCGCGGCCGAGCCCGGACGGTAATGATTCGGCAAACTGGAAATGGAGCGGACCGCTCCGGTGTTGCCCCCTGTGGACGAGGGCGATGCCCTCCCCTTGCCGTGCCCGCTGTAGCGCTTGTACGCCCCATCGAGGAGGGCCCGCCACGTGAGCCAGTACGTGACCAGGTTCCGTCGGACCGGGGCCCCGCCGGCCCGGCTGAGGTTCCCCGGTGGCTCCCGGCGCCCGCGCCGGATCGCCATGCTCAGCGTGCACACCTCCCCGCTGCACCAGCCCGGCACGGGCGACGCGGGCGGCATGAACGTCTACATCGTGGAGCTGGCCAAGCGGCTGGCCGCGATCAACATCGAGGTGGAGATCTTCACCCGGGCCACCACCGGGGGCCTGCCCCCCGAGGTCGAACTGGCCCCCGGCGTCCTGGTCCGCCACGTCGACGCGGGCCCCTACGAGGGACTCGCCAAGGAGGAGCTGCCGGCTCAGCTGTGCGCCTTCACCCACGGCGTGATGCAGGCGTGGGCGGGGCACCGGCCCGGCTACTACGACCTCGTCCACTCGCACTACTGGCTCTCCGGGCACGTGGGCTGGCTGGCCGCCGAGCGCTGGGGTGTGCCGCTCGTGCACGCGATGCACACCATGGCGAAGGTCAAGAACGCGGCGCTCGCCGAGGGCGACACCCCCGAGCCCGCCGCCCGCGTCATCGGCGAGACCCAGATCGTGTGCGCCGCCGACCGGCTCATCGCGAACACCGCCGAGGAGGCGGGCGAGCTGGTCCGCCACTACGAGGCCGAGCCCGGCAAGGTCGCCGTCGTCCACCCGGGCGTGAACCTGGACCGGTTCCGCCCCGCCGACGGCCGCGCCGCCGCCCGCGCCCGCCTCGGGCTGCCGCAGGACGCCCTGGTGCCGCTCTTCGCGGGCCGCATCCAGCCGCTCAAGGCCCCCGACATCCTGCTCAGGGCGGTCGCCGTGCTGCTCGACGAGCGGCCGGAGCTGCGCGCGCGGATCGTCGTGCCGGTGGTCGGCGGGCCGAGCGGCAGCGGCCTCGCCAAGCCCGCGGCCCTGCAGAAGCTCGCCGCCCGGCTCGGCATCGCGGACGTCGTCCGGTTCCACCCGCCGGTCGGCCAGGACCAGCTCGCGGACTGGTTCCGGGCCGCGTCACTGCTGGTGATGCCGTCCTACAACGAGTCCTTCGGGCTCGTCGCCATAGAGGCGCAGGCGGCGGGGACGCCCGTCCTCGCCGCGTCCGTCGGCGGCCTCCCCGTAGCCGTGCGCCACGAAGAGACCGGCTTCCTGGTCGAGGGGCACGAACCGGCCCACTACGCGCGCGTGCTGCGCGAGTTCGCCGACCACCCCCACCTGGTGGACGCCATGGGCGGCGCGGCGGCCCGCCACGCCCAGCACTTCGGCTGGGACACGGCGGCCGCGGCGACGGCCGACGTCTACACCGCGGCCATGCACGAACACCGCCGTCACGTACCCTCGCACCATGGCTGACCATTCCCGGGCCGCGGAGACCGTCGAGGCGACACTCAAGGACGCCGAGCTGGAGTGGGAGTGCCCGCAGCCGGGGTCCTACGTCGTCACCCTGCCCGGCACCCGCAAGCTCTCCACGACGCTCTCGCTCCGCCTCGGACAGCACAGCCTGTCCCTGAACGCCTTCGTGATCCGCCACCCCGACGAGAACGAGGGCGGGGTCCACCGCTGGCTCCTGGAGCGCAATCTGCGCCTGTACGGCGTGAGTTACGCGGTCGACTCCCTCGGCGACATCTACCTGACGGGCAAGCTCCCGCTCGCCGCAGTCACCCCCGAGGAGCTGGACCGGCTGCTCGGCTCGGTCCTGGAGGCGGCCGACGGCGCGTTCAACACCCTCCTGGAGCTGGGTTTCGCCGGGGCGATCCGCAGGGAGTACGAGTGGCGGGTCGCGCGCGGTGAGTCCACACGCAACCTGGACGCGTTCACGCATCTGATCCAGCGCCCTTCTGCGGACGCCGACACCTAACCCGGCCCGCGTAGCCCTCCTCCGCTGTCTGTCCCCCTCTCCGTTCCCTGCTGCGGGACCCCTTCCGTGCCCGCGGCCCCCGTGGCATGCTCGCGCCCGGCACTTACGTGAACATCGTTCATGTATGTATACGTCGTCGGTCGGTGGAGGGTGGCAGCGATGCGGGACATCAGTAGACGCGGCGTGATCAGTAGACGCGGCGTGCTGGGCGCGGCGATCACGGTGGCGGCGGCCGCGGTGGCGGGACCGGGGGTGGCGACGGCCTCGGCGGGCGGGGCGCGCTCCGGCCAGGTCCCCACGCTCTGGCGGGAGTTCGCCCGGACCCCCTTCACGCACCCGCAGATCCCCTACGTCGGCCGGGCCGGCCACCGCGCGGGCCGCGGCCGCCCCGAGCGGCCCGGAAGGATCTTCCACGCCGAGTCCTACGGCGCCGCCGCCGACGGCACGACCGACAGCGCCCCCGCGATCAACCGCGCCCTCGCCGCCGCCGGACGGGCCGGCGGCGGCACGGTGCGGCTGCGCCCGGGCACGTACCGGATCGACGGCCTCATCCACATCGGCCACGACCACGTGGTGCTCCAGGGCGCGGGCAGCGGCCGCACCACGCTGTACGCCACCAAGAACCTCACCGAACTCATCGGCGCCTACGGCTCCCGCTACGGCGGCACCAAATCGTCCTGGTCCTGGGCGGGCGGCCTGATCTGGCTCTGCCCCGAGGACCGGTTCCGGACGCTCACGGACGCGATCAGGGCCCAGGAGTGGCCGTTCGAGGGCTGGACCGGCAACAAACGCGACGCGTGGCGGACACTGACCACGCTCGCCCCGGCCCGGCAGGGCTCCTGGTCGGTGACGGTCGCCGACGCCTCGCGGCTCCACGCGGGCGACCTGGTCCTGCTCCGCCTCGCCGACGACGCAGGACACACGCTCCTGGAGCACATGGCGGGCGGCGGCCCCGGCCCCGCGGCCTACTCCTGGGACGACAAGACCAAGCTCACCTCGTACGTCCCCTACGAGTGGCCGGTACGCATCGCCTCGGTGCGGCGCGACCGGGTCACCTTCGAACGCCCGCTGCCCCTGGACATCCGCCCGGAGTGGGACCCGCGGCTCACCACGCACGTCACGGCCCTGACCGGCGCGGGGGTCGAGGGGCTGACCCTGGAAGCCGTCGAGACCCCGCAGTCCCCGCACCTGCTCGACAAGGGCTACAACGGCGTCGCGCTGCAATGCGCGTACGACTGCTGGGCCGACGACGTCACGGTCCGCAACGTCGACAACGGCTTCGGGTTCGTCGCCGCCTCGGCCTCCACCCTGCGCCGCACGACGGTCGCCGGACGCGGCGTCCACCACCCGTACTTCTGCCGCGAGGGCTCGCACGACAACCTGGTCGAGGACTTCACCATCGAGCGCAGCACGGTCGAACCGCCCGCCGGCACGCAACTGCACGGCATCAACGTGGAGGGGCTCTCCTCCTACAACGTGTGGTCGCGCGGCCGGATGGAGCGGGGCACCTTCGACTCGCACCGCGGCCTGCCGTTCGCGAACGTCCGTACGGACATCACCGTCCGCAACGACGGTCAGCACGGCGGCGACGCCTCCGCGGGCCCCCTGTTCGGCGCGCGCTTCACCCACTGGAACATCAGGGTCACCAATGAACGGGCGGGCCTGATGAAGATCGACGGGCTCGCGCCGTGGAGTGCGACGGTGGGCCTCAACACGGTCCGCGAGTTCGGCCAGATCGACGTACCGGACTTCACCGGAGACCTGCACGCGCGCCTGGAGCTGTACGGGACGCGGGACGTGGTGCGGCCGGCGAACCTGTACGAGGCGCAACGGGCCCTGCGCTGAGGCCCGTCGGGGCGGCCGCCGGCTGACGGCGTCGCCCCGGGGCCGGGCCGGACCCGCTACCCGAGGGCCACCATCCGCACGACGGTCACGGTCAGCACGGTCCCCGATACGTAGTAGAGGACGATCGCGCCACCGATCGTCGCCTCACGGCGGTCGCGTTCACCCGACACGGAGCTGGAACCGTGCCCGTACGGGTCGTGCGAGAGCGTGCGGGCCATCTCCGCGCGGAAGACGTCCGGATCGGCCATCTTGGCCAGGGTGTCGTCGGCGGGCGGGGCGTACGCGATTCGGCAGGCGCTGCGCCTGCGGCGACGGCTCAAGCCGGGCCCCGCCTCTCGGCCTCGTCCCGGGCGAGCCGCACGAGGATCGCGTCGGCCGCGGGATCGGGGACGGCCTCCAGCATCCAGTGCCGCATGACGGCGTGGATCTCACCGATCCCCGCCGCGTTGATGGCCTGGTCGAACTCCGTGCGGCGCCGCAGCGGGAGCGCCGCACGGATGGCGGGAATGCTGTTGGGCACGGAGACCTCGACGCCGTCCACCAGGGTTCTGGGCGGCTCGTCGGTCCGGGAGACGTCGGCCATGTACGGTCCCGTACCCATCGGGGTGCGCGGTCAAGCGGTGACGTTGCGGGGGCGGGTGTTCCGCGTCTCGGCGCCCTGCGTGTCGGCGTCCTGCGTACGGGCGTCCTGCGTACGGGCGTTCTGCGACTGAGCGGGGTCCGTCGAGGTGGCGGCGGCCACCGGCGCGGCCGGGTCCCGGTCCGGCAGCCCGCGCATCAGCAGCCAGTACCCGACCGCGGTCACCGTGCCGAGCGCCGCGCACCCCGCCCACAGCCATCCCGCGCCCGCGGAGTCGAGCACCCAGCCACCGGCCAGCGGCGCGACCAGCGCGGCGGCGGACCACGACAACGTATAGACGCCCTGGTAGCGGCCGCGGCCCTCGGCAGGGGCGAGGCGGGCGACGAGACCGGACTGGGTGGGAGCGTTGACCATCTCGCCGAGCGTCCACACCGCCACGGTCAACGCGTACGCGCCGACGGAACCGGCGAACGCGGTGAGCGCGAAACCGTAGCCGATCACGAGCGAGGAGAACGCCAACAGGCGGCCGGGATCCCGGCGTTCGATGAACCGGGTCAGCGGGATCTGCAGGACGACGATGATGAGGCCGTTGACGGCGGCGACGAGCCCCACGTCCGCACTGGAAAGCCCCTCCTGCCCCATGACGATCGGCAGCCCCACCGAGCTCTGCGTGAAGACGACGGCGACGAGGAAGGAGAGCCCGACCATGACCATGAACCGCCGGTCGCGCCAGACGGTCCCCATGGTGACGGGCCGCGGCAGGGCGGCGCCGGCGACGGGGGCGGTCCGCTCCGGCCGCGACTCCTTCACCTTCACGAAGACGACGCAGGCGCAGGCGAGCGTCATCCCGGCCTCGACGAGGAAGCCGAGCGTGTAGCTCTGGGCGACCAGGAACCCGGCGTACACGGACGAGACGGCGAACCCCAGATTGATCGCCCAGTAGTTCAGGGAGAACGCCCGCACCCGGTCCTCAGGGCGCACGATGTCGGCCATCATCGCCTGGATCGCGGGGCGCGAGGCGTTCGAGGCGAGGCCGAGCGCGAAGCCGGTCGCGGCGATGGGGACGGGGTCGCGCACGAAGGCGAGGACGGCGACGGTCGCGGCCGTGGCGAGCTGCGCGCCGAGCAGCGTGGGCCGGCGCCCGAGCCGGTCGGCGAGGATCCCGCCGAGCACCGAGGCGATGACGCCGCCGAGCCCGATGAGCGAGGCGACGAGACCGGCGTACGCCGCCGAGAAGCCGCGCTGGGCGGTGAGGTACAGGGCGAGGAAGGTGAGGACGAAGCCGCCGAGCCGGTTCACCAGGGTGCTGGTCCACAGCCACCAGAACTCGCGGGGGAGCCCGGCGACGGACTCCCTGGCGGCACGTCTGAGCGCGGTGACTGACATGAGTGCGTCCCCCGGGGGTGATGTAAGCGGTGCGGCAGGTTTCCGTAACTTACGGTCCGGGTACGTGCGCGAGCCAATGGATTGACGGCGACCGTCAATCGGCACGGGCCGACCGGGCCGATTAGTCTGGGGCCCATGGCCGACGCACCGTACAAGCTGATCCTCCTCCGCCACGGCGAGAGCGAATGGAACGCGAAGAACCTGTTCACCGGCTGGGTGGACGTCAACCTCAACGAGAAGGGCGAGAAGGAGGCGATCCGCGGCGGTGAGCTGCTGAAGGACGCCGGCCTGCTCCCGGACGTGGTCCACACCTCGCTCCAGAAGCGCGCGATCCGCACCGCGCAGCTCGCACTGGAGTCCGCCGACCGGCTCTGGATCCCGGTCCACCGCTCGTGGCGCCTGAACGAGCGCCACTACGGCGCCCTCCAGGGCAAGGACAAGGCCCAGACCCTCGCGGAGTTCGGCGAGGAGCAGTTCATGCTCTGGCGCCGCTCCTACGACACCCCGCCGCCGCCGCTCGACCGCGACGCCGAGTACTCCCAGTTCGCGGACCCGCGCTACGCGACCCTCCCGCCGGAGCTGCGCCCGCAGACGGAGTGCCTCAAGGACGTCGTCGTGCGCATGCTCCCGTACTGGTTCGACGGCATCGTCCCCGACCTCCTGACGGGCCGGACGGTCCTGGTCGCGGCGCACGGCAACAGCCTGCGCGCCCTGGTCAAGCACCTCGACGGCATCTCCGACGCCGACATCGCGGGCCTGAACATCCCGACGGGCATCCCGCTCTCCTACGAACTCGACGCGGACTTCAAGCCGCTGAAGCCGGGCGGCACGTACCTCGACCCGGACGCGGCGGCGGCGGCGATCGAGGCGGTCAAGAACCAGGGCAAGAAGTAACTAGGCCCGAGTAAGCCCCCTACCTGCGGTTTTTTCGCGGGTAGGGGGCTCGTTGTTGGGCCTGGGCCGTCTCTGGGCCGTCAGGTGCGAGGTGGCTCGGGCCGTGCCGTGTTCAAAACGGCTGCCACGGCCTTGCGGGTGCGTTCCTGGCTGGACGGCATCAGGTGCGCGTACACACGAAGCGTCAGCCCCGGGTCCGAGTGACCCAGGTACTCGGCGAGGGCCTTGATGTTCTCTCCGGCGTCCAGGAGTACCGAGGCGTAGAAGTGCCGGAGTGCGTGCATGCCGTTTTCGCGGGACTCGGCGTACGGCTGTCCGCGCTCAGGAACCGGGATCACCCCGGCGCCGGCCAGCGCCCGTTTCCAAGCCTCCTCGTTCAGCGAAGTGCGCCAGACGTGACCGCCCCGGGGCCCGGTGAAGATCAGCCGCTTGGTTACGGGCGGCCCGTCCGCGACCTTCCACGGCAAGGTGATCTCGACCGGCGGGAACCGCTTCATGTGGGCGCGGAGCGCGTCAGCGACCGGACCGGGAAGCGGTACGTCCCGGAGCTTGCCGCCCTTGGGCGGAGCGAACACGGCTTTGCTGCGGCTCAGCTTGAGTTGCTGGACGACGTGGAGCGTGTCCGTCTCGAAGTCGATCGCGTCGACGGCGACGCCGAGGATCTCGGGGGGCTCCCATCCCGTCCACCGTCGACCCAGGCAGAGCCGAGCAGACGCGGCCCATGGCGTCCAGGTCGTTCGTCCAGTTGGGCGCTCCACCTGGACGCCATGAACCACGCCCGCTCCACAGACGTGTGGGTCGACGGCGGACGGGATGGGAGCTGGGGAGAGTGGCGGTTAAGGCCGAAGACTGATCAACAGCTCACGGACTATCCAGCGCGCAGGTCAATGAGATGATCTTGAGCGCTTCCTCTGCAACTGATGCGACTCACGTGACTTCAGAAGGTTCGTGTTTACGGCAGGGCCGGGACGGAGATAACAGCGCAAACAGGGGATCTTGGGGTGAGTCGGGTCGCTCGACTTCCGCGAGGCAGCGCTCCACAGGAGGAAAAGTGCGAGTGACAGGACACTTCAGCATTGCCGCTCCGGTCGACTTCGTCGACGTGCATGTGGATCGGGACAACAGGCTGTACGTAGACCCCTCAGCAATTCGCTTCTGGGCGAAAAACAGAGACGCTTGGGCAAGCGAGGCATACGCCTCGATCTGCGAATTCTTTGACAGATTCCTGGAGCGCATGCTGTCTTCTTCTACCGCCCAGAACCAAAGCGCGAGAGAAATGCTATGGCAGTTCCACGAACCCCGAGAGACGCGGCTAGGGATGTCTGCGGAGGGGTTCGACGGTTCCGGCGCAGGCGAGGAAATCGGAGATGCCATTTGGACATCACTCAAGGATAATCCCTTGTGCACCCTAAGGGTGCCGATCCTAAAGCGACTCGAAGATATTCCGCTATTCGTTCCCGAGATCGCGAATGACCGCGTTTCAGATCTGACAACTCGGCTAATCTTCCGAGACCTCGCGAAGTTCACGAACGATCAAATGGAGAAGCATCCATCCCTTAAAGCGTCGGCAGGCGAGGCTGAGTTCCAGGTATGGGAGGCGACGTCCGGATCTTGGGGGAAAGAAGAAATCACCCTTCCGCACGTCAAAATCCCTGGAGACGAGAAAAGAAGGCCCCTCCTACTCGTACCAAAGATAGCCGTGCACCGGAACCTGCGCATGAGCCATGGGAAGTACTGGGAGGGTGAGATCCTTGGATCAATTCAAGATGACTTGACCGCATACATCAACGGTAAACCAGTAGCCCCGACCAAAAAAGATCTTAAGAGGCGTGACGCATACCGGCACAAGAGGCCGCTTAACGTTGAACGAACTCACGAAATTTGGACTCGCGACAATTTTAATCTACTCGAGGCGTATCGCGAAAGAGTCGACTCAACTTACGAGCCTCTCTCAGACGACGAGATCGAAGAGAGGCTAGCCTGACCCGGTCATGACGTCCGCGCGACCGGTAGATACCGAAGAGTCCGCCCTTGTGCAGGGGGTAGCCTCTTCAGCCGCTACAGGTTGGAGGGAGTTGCAGCGGCGAGTGTGTTAAACGCAGCGTTTGTGAATCGCTCGCGTGTGCGCTCGCGGGCTTCCTGGTTGTGCTTCAGTTCCTCGACGATCGCAGTTGCCTGGTCAAGGAAATTAGAAAACCCATCGGTATCCTCATATGCGCGCGAGATTGCGGCGTTGGCGAGTTCTTCAGCGCGGTCGAAACTTGCGAACATCGCTGCCGCCCCTTGGGGCACTCCAATGCTGCCATCTGCCTCCGCCGCAAGCTCTTGCATCCGCCTTGTGGCGTCGTCCATTGCCTCGATAGCGGCCGACATTGCTGGCGCCGTATCTGCCGCTATGCGATCATTGGCCGGCAAGTATTCCTCCGTGAGCTTCAGCAGCTTGGTGGCTATATCTACATCACGTCGAATGCTGTCGGCGAGCTCTTCCGCTGCCCTGGCCACCTTCGCCGGCCCTAGGATGTCGATCCGCCGAGCACGCTCTGTCATGCGGTCAGCAGCTCCTTTTAGCGGGTTGAGCCCCGACGAATCGGAATCTCCCGGCAGCCCCACAGAGTTAAGAATGCGAAGACACTCATCCCAAGCTGCTAAGAAGCTTTCGTAGGCTTGCAGCCGCTGTTGCCGAAGCCAGTGGGCTTGATCGACGTCAGCTTGATCGCGAACCTGCTGCAACGTGACTTGCGCACTGATCAAGGCTCCCTTCTTTGCGGCCCGCGCACCCACGACGGTGCCAGCCAGTCCGAACGCGGCAGCCACCAGAGCAAGAACAAGTTCCTTCATGACCAGACATCATCGCAACAACGCTCCCTCACCGCAGGCTGTTTCGCCCTACGACGCTCGCCCGTGCCGGACTCGTTCCAGATAGCGTGTGGGGAGCGATGGTGACCGGGCGACAAACTCGGTAGCAGTGCACCCCCAAGACGAGCCCTACGCACCCCTAGCTTCCCAAGTTGATGCTCCTCAGTGTGCGCCAGCGCACTCCTACTTGAGCGTTTTCGCGCCTTCCCCGTCGATGAGGGGAGGGCCACGTTGCTCAGAACAGTAGGTACTGGGAAACAGGGCCGAGGGGGAAGCACATGGCGAGGTGTGGCGCGCCGACCAAGAAGGGTGGTCGGTGTCAGCGGCAAGTGGTGACGAATACTGGTCGATGCCCCATCCACCAGGGGCCTTTGACGTCCTACGGAGTGGCGCAGCGCAAGGCGAAGGAAGCCAAGCAGAAGATGCAGAAGACCCGGCGACGCAAGAAGCGCTGAGTCTCGCTGACATCCATGGCTGACATAAACAGCAGCAGACGCAGGCGTTACTGCACGTGCCAGCACGACCGGCATGGCTAGTCAGAAGCACGGCTGAGCCGAGTGGTGATCGAACTCCTAATGCGGTGCTCACCCGGGTACGACGAGACGGAGCCAGTCGTCGAGCGCGGAGAAGTCGCCATCCGTGAGGCCCTTGGCCGGGTCGACGTGATGAAGCAATGACGGCCCGGGGTGGCTGGTATCGACCCACAGGCGGTCCATGGCGCTGATTTCGTCGTCGACCCAGATGAACGGGCGATCGTCGGCCCATTCGACGACGGCGCGGGTCTTCCAGTGCAGACCGCGTGGGCCATCGTCGGCGCGATGGGCTGGCCATCCCAGCACGGGCAGCCTCGGCAGGCCGATGCGAGGGGAGACGACCTCGTTCGCCTCCTCCATCCAGGTCGTCGCCCAAACGAGCTGACATCCCAGGGCCATGAGGCGCGGTCCGTGCCCAGGGTCAAGCCGCCTCAACAGTGGGTTTCCCTGATCGGCAGTAGCCCAGGTGCCGGCGTCAGAGTTCTCTGACTGCCCGGACGAAGACCCGAACGGGATCAGTGGACCGTCGACGTCAAGGAAGAAGAGGGGACGCTCCGGGGTGCTGGTCACGGCGGCACCATAGCTCGGTGTAGCGGGAGCGGCTTTCCCCCGCTGCTGGGCCGTCCCTGGGCCGTCCGAGGTCACTCAACACCGGCCGACAACGACCAATGACGACCAGTCAGGCGTCCGCGCCACAGGCCCCGGAGCTGCGAAAACGCAGGCCCGCAAGATCCCCGCTAAGACCCAGGGCAAGAAGAAGGAGCCCTCCCGGTCATGCCCCTGAGCTGCGCGTCCGGCGCGACTCGGGGGCATTTTCGCGGTCCGGGACCCGATCGGACCCGCGACCGCAACCACCGCGGCGCTATGCGGTCTCCTTGTGCACGGCCTCGACGTTGTTGCCGTCCGGGTCGCTGACGAACGCGCAGTAGGCCCGGTACTCGCTCCACCGGCGGGGCGCGTGCCGGGACGTGCCCCCGGCCGCCACCGCGGCCGCGTGGAAGGCGTCCACCGCGGCCCGGTCGGGCGCCGTGAACGCGACGTGCAGGCCCGTGGTGACGGCCGCCTCGTCCTCCGCCCGTTCCAGGGACAGCGACGGTGTGTCCTGCTGCGGACTCCAGTATTCGGCGACTCCCACGGCCCGGTGACCGATACCGATCCCGAGCGCGCCGAGCGCCGCGGTGTAGAACCGTTCGCTTGCCTCGAAGTCCGAGGTGAACACCCCGAGATGATGGACGAAAGACGTCGTTGTCTCCATGCCGGCCGAGCCTACGGAAGCGATGGGGCGGCGGGACGGACCCGCGCGGGCCCGTGACGGCGAGCCGTTGTTCTGCCTTCTCCCGAACCGGCCAGGAGGCCCCGCATGTCCAGCCCCCCGCCGCCCTTCCCCGCCCGGATCGAACTCGCCGGGGAAGGGCTCGTTCTGCGGGACTGGGTGGAGGGTGACCTCGGGGCGATGCCGGCGCTGTTCGATCACCCGGACATCGCGTACTGGACACCGATGGTCTCCCCGTTCGACGGCGCCGCCGCCCGCGCCCGGCTCGAGCGGGAGCGGCGGTTGCGGGCCGAGGGGACGACGATCCTGCTCGCCGTCACCGCCGACGGAGGCGCGCCCCTCGGTGAGGTGATGCTGCGGCGGGCCCCCGAGGGGACCGAGATCGGGTACGCCATCGGTCCGGCGCACCGCGGGCAGGGGCTCGCGGCGCGGGCGGTGCGGGTGATGGCCGCGTACGCCTTCGAGGAGCTGGGTGTGGCGCGGGTGATCCTGGAACTGGAGGCCGAGAACGCCGCCAGCGTCGCCGTGGCCACCAAGGCGGGCTTCAGGCTGCTCGACGTACCGCTGATCACGGGTGAGGAGAAGGGGCGCCCCTTCGCCCTCCAGACCTGGGGGCTCGACCGGCCCTGAGCGACGCCGTCGCCCGGCCGCGCCCGCGATGTGAACTTCCGCCGAAGCATGGCCGTCCCGTAGCTGTACGGGCGCCGTCCGGCGGGTCGTTCGCCCAGGTCAGAGGGGGTGGAGCAGGGCTTCGGCGTGGCTATGTGTGCGGTGCAACCAAAGGCCGTTCCGCGGAGTCACCTGGGTCGAATCACGCATCACGACTCACAGGTTTCCCACGGAGGTTCACCCATGCACTCACCCCACCCCGGCCGCCGCGCGTTCACCGGCATCGCCGCAGCCGCCCTCACGCTCACCGCCCCACTCGTCCTGGCGGGCACCGCCACCGCCGCCGCCCCGGCCGCCACCGCCGCGCTCGACGCGAGCGGTCATTTCGCCGTCTACACCGCCGCTCCCGGCCAGGTGAACAACGCCGTCGTCACCGCCTCGAAGGCCGCCGGCTCGGCCGACATCCGCTACGTCATCGACGACGTCGTCGCCATCGACGCCGGGGACGGCTGCGCGTACCCCGACACCGCGGACCGCACCGTGGTCAGCTGCACCGTCACCACTCTGGAGAGCCAGGACCCGTACGCCACACTGCAGTTGGGCCTCGGGGATCAGGACGACACCGTCCGGTACGCCAACGCCACCGGCCAGACCTACAACTTCGCCGCGATCGACCTCGGCGCCGGGGCCGACGCGCTGACCGACACCGGGGATGTGGACGGCAACTCCGTGCGCGGCGGCGCCGGCGACGACACCATCGAGGTCGGCGCCGCCGCCGTGGTCCTCGGTGACGACGGCGCCGACACCGTGCGCGCCACCGGCGGCGGGGCCGTCGTGCAGGGCGGTATCGGTGACGACACGATCGACGCCGACGGCGACTCCAGCTCCGTGTCGGGCGGGGCGGGCGACGACGTGATCCGCGGCGGCGCCTACGACCAGAACCTCTCCGGCGACGACGGCGACGACGAGATCCACGGCGGCTCCGGCAACGACTGGCTCTACGGCGGCAAGGGCAACGACCGCCTCTACGGGGAGAGCGGCGACGACACCCTGTACGGCAACAGCGGCAACGACGTGCTGTACGGCGGCCCCGGCACGGACACCCTCTCCGGCGGCCCGGGCACGAACATCGTCCACCAGAACTGAGGCCGCCCGGACCTGGTCACCCCGGGTCCGCACGCCTTTGCGCCCGTATGCGCCGTTGATGCGCCCGCCCCGCGCCGCATCCAATGAGAGCGGTACTCCACCGGGGAGACCACCGAGGAGGTAACCCATGGCTGCCGAGTCCCCCAGGCCCGCCCCCGACCGGGCCCCCGAAGCGTCCGCCCGCGCCCATCGCCCCGTACCGCAGCCGGTGCTGCTCGGCGCGTGCGGCTGCGGGTCGGGCTGTGGTTGCGGCTGCCAGTCGGGCGCGCCGTGCCAGTGCGGTGGCTGCACCGGCTGATCGCTGAGCCGCGCGCGGACGCCGGCGGGCCCCGCACCGGCACCGGTGCGGGGCCCGCCGGACGCGGCTGAGGTCAGGCCGGTTCCGCGGCCGAGGCCGTGGACGGCGCCGCACCGCTCTGTACGTCCGCGTGCTCACCCGTCACCAGGTACACCACGCGCTTCGCGACCGAGACGGCGTGGTCCGCGAACCGCTCGTAGTAGCGGCCCAGCAGCGTCACGTCGACGGCCGTCTCGATGCCGTGCTGCCACTTCTCGTCCAGGAGGTGCTGGAAGAGCGTGCGGTGCAGCAGGTCCATCTCGTCGTCGTCCTGCTCCAGCTGCATCGCCAGATCGACGTCCTTGGTGATGATGACCTCGGCGGCCTTCGCCATCAGCCGCTGCGCGAGCTGGCCCATCTCCAGGATGGTCGCGTGCAGGTCGTGCGGCACGGCCCGCTCCGGGAAGCGCAGCCGCGCCAGCTTGGCGACGTGCTGGGCCAGGTCACCGCTGCGCTCCAGGTCCGCGCTCATCCGCAGCGACGTGACCACGATCCGCAGATCCGTCGCCACCGGCTGCTGCCGGGCGAGCAGCGCGATGGCCCGCGCCTCCAGGTCGTGCTGGAGGTCGTCGACCTTCTGATCGGCGGCGATCACGGTCTCGGCGAGCTTCAGGTCGGCGTCGAGCATGGCCGTGGTGGCGCGCCCGATCGCCGACCCGACAAGGCGGGCCATCTCGACCAGGCCCTCGCCGATCGAGTCAAGTTCCTCGTGGTACGCGTCACGCATACGAACGTTCCCTCTCTGTACGTGAGGCTCTTCGTGGGGCCGGGTCAGCCTCACGGTCCCACGTTCGGCCCCGTACGCGTCCGGATCCGGCACCTCAAGTGAACCGGCCCCGTATCCAAGGTGAACTCTGGGCGACGAGTGTTCGAGCTACCACTCGGACGGCTGTGGAGGACCGGCCCGGGCCGCATAACCTGAAGACATGGACGTGAACGCGGCGGTCGCCGCAGCGGCAGCGATCGCCGGAGTGTGCACCGGTGTCATCGCCATGCTGGCGTTTCGCTGGAGCGAACGCGACCAGAAACGCCCCACCCGCACCTCCCTGCACACGGACCCGGTCCTGCCGCCCGGCGTCGACACCGTGCTGTCGGTCCTGCGCTCCTCCGCCGTCGTCCTCGACGAGGCGGACAGCGTGGTCAAGGCCAGCTCGGCGGCGTACGCCCTTGGCCTCGTGCGCGGCGGGAAGCTCGCCGTCGAACCGATGCTGCAGATGGCCCGTGACACCCGGCGTGACGGCGAGATACGCCAGGTCGAGCTGGACCTGCCGCGGCGCGGCACCGGCCGGGGCGACGCCCTCGCCGTCTCCGCCCGCGTGGCCCCGCTCGGCTCCCGCCTGGTCCTGCTCCTCGTCGAGGACCTGACCGAGGCCCGCCGCATCGAGGCCGTACGCCGCGACTTCGTCGCCAATGTGAGCCATGAACTGAAGACACCGGTGGGCGCGCTGTCCCTGCTGTCGGAGGCCGTCATGGACGCCTCCGACGATCCCGAGGCCGTCGAGCGGTTCGCCGGCCGCATGCAGATCGAGGCGACCCGGCTGACCAACCTCGTCCAGGAACTCATCGACCTCTCCCGGGTGCAGAACGACGACCCGCTGGAGGACGCCGAGCCGGTCCGCGTCGACGAACTCGTCGCCGAGGCCATCGACCGCTGCCGCCAGCCCGCCGCCAGCAAGCAGATCACCATGGCCGCGGGCGGCACCGCCGACCTGCGGATCTGGGGCAACCGCGGCCAGCTCGCCGCCGCCCTTGGCAACCTCGTGGAGAACGCGGTCAACTACTCGCCCGCCCGCACCCGCGTCGGCATCGCCGCCCGCCGGGTGGCCGCACCGGGCGGGGACCTCATCGAAGTGGCCGTCACCGACCAGGGCATCGGCATCTCCGACAAGGACAAGGAGCGCGTCTTCGAGCGCTTCTACCGCGTCGACCCGGCCCGCTCCCGGGCCACCGGCGGCACCGGCCTCGGCCTCGCCATCGTCAAGCACGTGGCCGCCTCGCACGGCGGGGAGGTCACCGTGTGGAGCTCCGAGGGACAGGGCTCCACCTTCACGCTGCGGCTGCCCGAGGCGGTCGCGGCCCGCGTCCCCGAGAAGACCCCGCGGACCCCGCGGACCCAGACCCCCTATGCCTCAGGCCCCGGAGACGTACGCGACGAAGACGACGCACACGGGCCCGACCGCTCCACCGCATACGAATCCATTCCTGCCGCCCCGGAGGTCCTTCCGTGACCCGAGTGCTTGTCGTAGAGGACGAGGAGTCCTTCTCCGACGCCCTGTCCTACATGCTCCGCAAGGAGGGCTTCGAGGTCGCCATCGCGGCAACCGGGCCCGACGGCCTGGACGAGTTCGAGCGCAACGGCGCCGACCTGGTCCTGCTCGACCTGATGCTGCCGGGGCTGCCCGGCACCGAGGTCTGCCGTCAGCTGCGCGGCCGTTCGAACGTCCCGGTCATCATGGTGACCGCCAAGGACAGTGAGATCGACAAGGTCGTCGGTCTGGAGATAGGGGCCGACGACTACGTCACCAAGCCCTTCTCCTCCCGCGAGCTGGTGGCCCGCATCCGGGCCGTCCTGCGCCGCCGCGGCGAGCCCGAGGAGGTCGCCCCGCAGGCCCTGGAGGCGGGTCCGGTCCGCATGGACGTGGACCGGCACGTCGTCACGGTCTCCGGTGCCAAGGTCGACCTGCCGCTCAAGGAGTTCGACCTCCTGGAGATGCTGCTGCGCAACGCGGGCCGCGTGCTGACCCGTATGCAGCTCATCGACCGGGTCTGGGGCGCGGACTACGTCGGCGACACCAAGACCCTGGACGTGCACGTCAAGCGGCTGCGCGCCAAGATCGAGCCGGACCCGGGCGCGCCGCGCTACCTGGTGACGGTGCGCGGCCTGGGCTACAAGTTCGAGCCGTAGACCGCGCCCGGCACCCACGCCTGAGGGCGGACCCCGTGGACTCGGGGTCCGCCCTCAGGCGTTGCGCGGCGGGTACGGCGGGCTCAGTGGCCCGCGGCCTCGTCCGACGCGGAGGAGGACGCCGAGGTCGACGCGGAGGCGGAGTCCGACGGGGACGCCGAGTCCGAGGGCGACGCCGACGCGTCGGCCGACGTGGACGGCGAGGCGCTCGCGTCCGGCGTCGCCGGGACCTCGCTCGGCCCCCACTTCTTGAAGTAGCTCTCGGCGGGCACCACGAACGCCTTCAGCTTCACGTCGCCGGTCTTGCTGAACGAGAAGGTGACCGGCTGGGCGTTCCCGTCCAGGACGGCGGTGCGGTCGTTGGGGAGCTCGGCGATGGCGTTGCCCTCGCCGCCCAGGGTGATCGACTGGCCGGCCGGGACCGTGATCTTCGAGCCGCCCTTGGCGGCGGTCAGCTTCGCGCCCTTGCCGACGCCGTCGACCGTGACGGAGTCGAGGCTCTGGTCGGTCGAGCCGTTGTTGAACACCGTCGCGGTGACCACGGCCGGGCCCTTGGAGGCGCGGTCCGGCTGCGTGATGACGGTGGCATTCTGGATCTTGATGTCGCCGACCGTGGCGGCGGCGTTGTCCGGCTTGACCTCGAGGGTCTGGGCGTTGTTGCCGGCACCGCACGCGGCGAGCGAGGCGATCGAGAACGCGATGGCGGCGGCGGCGAGGGCGCCGCGTCGAAGGCTGCTGCTCACGGCGGCGGCATCTCCTTGAACGTGGGCGGAGCGGACGGCGTACGGCACAGGGTGCCGAGGGGTTGTAAAGCCGCCCTAAGGGACTGTCAGCGGCCTTAGGCTACCGAGCCGTTCCCACGTCATCGCACCCGACCCGCCCCAAGGGTCACTCCGGCTCGCGGCCGGCGTCTCCCGCGCCCCCGGTGCCCGCCTGCCCCACGCGCCCCACCGTCACCAATGGCCCCCCGTTCACCATTCACATAACCGTGGTCCACCGGGGTGTGGGGATTTCCGGTAAGGAATGCATGGCGGTCCGGAAAAACGATCATCCGGCGCCGGGAATCGCGATGATCAATTCGGGATTCGAGCCGAACGGGCGGTGGTGCTCCCGAACGGAGTAGCGGAAGTTCAGCGCTTCGAACCACGCAAACCGGGACGTTCCGCCCCTCGAGGGTCTCTTCCGGCGGCTGTGACGCAGGCGATTCGGGGCCGCCGGAGAGCCGCTCCGACCTGCGGATACCGTGCTCCGCCCGCCCCGCGCAGCACGTTCCTGTTGTTGTTGTCAAGCCCCGAGATATGCCCTGACCTGCGAAAACGCCATTCAGAACCCGCCGTTTCCGTGTTACCCTGGATAGCCACGGAAGGGGTACCTGTCACATGACGTTCAAGGTTGGCGACACCGTGGTCTATCCCCATCACGGGGCCGCGCTGATCGAGGCTATCGAAACTCGCCAGATCAAAGGCGTGGACAAGACCTACTTGGTGCTGAAGGTCGCCCAGGGCGATCTGACGGTACGTGTGCCAGCGGACAATGCGGAGTTCGTCGGCGTGCGTGATGTGGTCGGTCAGGACGGGCTGGACCGGGTCTTCGAGGTACTGCGCGCGCCGTACGCCGAGGAGCCCACGAACTGGTCGCGTCGTTACAAGGCGAACCTGGAGAAGCTCGCCTCCGGTGATGTCATCAAGGTCGCGGAAGTCGTGCGTGACCTGTGGCGCCGGGAGCGGGAGCGCGGGCTGTCCGCGGGTGAGAAGCGCATGCTCGCCAAGGCTCGCCAGATCCTGGTGAGCGAGCTCGCTCTCGCGGAGAACACGAACGAGGACAAGGCCGAGGCCCTGCTCGACGAGGTTCTCGCGTCCTGATACGCGCTGTTGCCGCGTAGGAACAATGCCGTGGCGCCCGCTGACCCTGATGGTGTCGCCGGGCGCTGCGGCATGTCCGCACCCGCACGCTCTTTCCCTTGCGGAAACAGCCCCTTGCGGGAACAGCCCCTTGCAGGAACAGCAGGAGCACGCCCGTACTCGGGTGTGTGCCGGGCCCGGAGCGCTGGCTCGACCAGTGTCACGGAAGGGTCCGGTCAAGACGTCGCGCCCGACACGCTGTGGCCATACCCACCACTCCCGAGCGCACAAACCTGAACGGAACCGATGTCTGACGAAACGCGTCCCGTTGCTGGTGGCACCCGTACCGCGGCCGTGATTCCGGCCGCCGGACGGGGCGTACGCCTCGGTCCGGGCGCCCCCAAAGCGCTCCGCGCGCTCAGCGGCATTCCGATGCTGATCCACGCCCTCCGTGCCATGGCGGCCTCCCGCTCCGTCTCCCTCGTCGTGGTCGTCGCCCCGCCGGACGGCGCCGCCGAGGTCAAGACGCTCCTCGCCGACCACGCGCTGCCCGGGGACCCCCCCAGCGGCAACTGGGGGAGGACCGACGTCGTCGTCGTGCCCGGCGGCGCCACGCGGCAGGAGTCCGTGAAGCTCGGCCTCGACGCGCTGCCGTCCGGCATCGACATCGTGCTCGTGCACGACGCCGCCCGGCCCCTCGTCCCGGTCGACACCGTCGACGCGGTCATCGAGGCCGTCCGGGACGGCGCGCCCGCCGTCGTGCCGGCGCTGCCGCTCACCGACACCGTGAAGGAAGTTGTGCCGAGCGCCGACGGCTCGCCCGAACCCGTCGTCGCCACGCCTCCGCGGGCCCGGCTGCGTGCGGTCCAGACGCCGCAGGGCTTCGCCCACGCCACCCTGGTGCGCGCCCACGAGACCGTCACCGACGCCGTCACCGACTGCGCCGGGATGGTCGAGCAGCTCGGCGTCCAGGTCGTCCTCGTGCCCGGCCACGAAGAGGCGTTCAAGGTGACCCGGCCGCTCGACCTCGTACTCGCCGAGGCCGTGCTCGCCCGCAGGAGGGCCAACGATGGGTACTGACCAGCAGCCTTTCCCGTACGTCCTGCCGCAGGTCGGCATCGGGACCGACATCCACGCCTTCGAAGAGGGGCGTGCGATGTGGTGCGCCGGGCTGAAGTGGGAGGCGCCCGACTACGACGGTCCCGGGCTCGCAGGGCACTCCGACGCCGACGTCGTCGCGCACGCCGCGTGCAACGCGCTGTTCTCGGCCGCCGGACTCGGCGACCTCGGCCGGCACTTCGGCACCGGCCGCCCGGAGTGGGCCGGCGCCAGCGGTCTGACGCTGCTCACCGAGGCCGCCCGCATCGTCCGCGCGGCGAACTTCGCCATCGGGAACGTCGCGGTCCAGGTCGTCGGTGCCCGGCCCAAGATCGGCAAGCGGCGCGACGAGGCGCAGAAGGTGCTCTCCGAGGCCGCCGGGGCGCCGGTCTCCGTCTCGGGCGCGACCACCGACGGCCTTGGTTTCCCCGGGCGGGACGAGGGCCTCATGGCGATCGCCACGGCGCTGGTCGTACGGGTTCCCTCCGGGGGTTGACCGGTGACTGGCCGGGGTCTGGCACGCGGGGTCTGATGGGGGCCTGCTCGGTCTCCCGTGCGGGTCCGGCCGGTCGCCCGTGCGGGCCTGCTCGGTCTGCCGTGCGCGGGCCCGGCGTCCGGTGGGCAGGGTCCTGTTGACCTGCGTACTGCCCGGCCTCCCATGCGCGGGCCCGGCCAGTCTCCCTGCCGCGCCCGGTCCCGCGGGTGTGGCCGCCGCCGTCGCCGCGGCCGGCTTGGGCGCCGCTCGGCGATCACACCGCTGCCCTCGCCGGGACCGAACGGGCCGCGGGGCACGTGGCGGCCGCCGTCGTGCACGGCGCCGGACGTCGGCACGTCCTGGGCCGGACGTCGGGCCATGGGCGGGACCCCGGCACATCCTGGGCCGGGTGGGGCACGTCCTGCGCCGGACACCGGCACATCCTGCGCCGGACGCCGCCCATCCTGCGCCGGACGCTGGCACATCCTGCACCTGCACACCCCTGGGCGGGGTACTGCCCCCGTGGCCTGGCACGCCGTGCTCCGCCTCGCCCCCCACAACCCTCACCCTCGGCACCCAGCCCCCGCCCCCGAATGGGCCTGGTCGCCGCGCCGGACTCGGCGGTGCGCGTCCCGGGGCCCGGCCGCGGCCCGTGACACCCGGACACCACCTGTCGGGAAATGCCGCGCGACACAGCGGCGTTCGAGCAGGATCGGGTACGCGTCCCCCGATGCCACGTACACCGTTCGAGAAGGAGTGAGGCCCATGACCGCCCAGCTGTCCGACGAACTCAAGGCACTGCTCGACAGCAAGGTCTTCATCAACGTCGCCACCATCCAGCCCGACGGCAGCCCCCAGGTCTCCCCGGTCTGGGCCAAGCGCGACGGCGACGACGTCCTGTTCTCCACCACCGTCGACCGCCGCAAGGAGCAGAACCTCCGCCGCGACCCCCGCGTGACCGTCCTGGTCCAGCCAGCCGACAACCCCTACACCTACGCCGAGATCCGCGGGACGGCCGAGATCACCACCGAGGGCGGCCAGGAACTCATCGACGAGCTCTCCCTGAAGTACACCGGCAAGAAGTACGCCGAGTTCAACCCGGCGTCCGGGCAGGACGCGGAGCGGGTCGTGGTGCGCGTGCGGGCCCGCAAGGTCGTCGGCGGGCTGTGACACCGACGGGCCCATGGCACCCCTCCGGGCCCACTACCCTGGAGGGGTGACTATTCGCCTGTACGACACCAGCGCCCGGCAGACTCGTGACTTCTCCCCGCTCACCCCGGGCTGCGTCTCGATCTACCTCTGCGGCGCTACCGTCCAGGCCGCCCCGCACATCGGACACATCCGCTCGGGGCTGAACTTCGACATCATGCGCCGCTGGTTCACCTACCGCGGCTACGACGTGACGTTCATCCGGAACGTGACGGACATCGACGACAAGATCCTCAAGAAGGCCGCGGAACAGAACCGCCCCTGGTGGGCGATCGGGTACCAGAACGAGCGGGCGTTCAACGACGCCTACAGCGCCCTCGGCTGCCTGCCGCCCACCTACGAGCCGCGCGCCACCGGCCACGTCACCGAGATGGTCGAGATGATGCGCGGCCTCATCGAGCGCGGCCACGCCTACGAGGCCGAGGGGAACGTCTACTTCGACGTCCGCTCCTTCCCCGGCTACCTGGAGCTGTCCAACCAGGAGCTGGACGACCTGCGCCAGCCCCCGGAGGACGGCGTCACCGGCAAGCGCGACTCGCGCGACTTCGCCATGTGGAAGGCGGCCAAGGAGGGCGAGCCCAGCTGGGAGACGCCCTGGGGCCGCGGCCGGCCCGGCTGGCACCTGGAGTGCTCGGCCATGGCCCACAAGTACCTCGGCACCGCCTTCGACATCCACGGCGGCGGCATCGACCTGATCTTCCCGCACCACGACAACGAGATCGCGCAGGCCAAGGCCTTCGGCGACGAGTTCGCCAGGTACTGGGTCCACAACTCCTGGGTCACCATGTCCGGCGAGAAGATGTCCAAGTCGCTGGGGAACTCGGTCCTCGTCTCCGAGATGGTCAAGCACTGGCGCCCCATCGTCCTGCGGTACTACCTGGGCACCCCGCACTACCGCTCCACCATCGAGTACAGCGAGGAAGCGCTGCGCGAGGCCGAGTCCGCGTTCGCCCGCATCGAAGGCTTCGTCCAGCGCGTCGTGGAGAAGGCCGGCGGGATCGTCGACCCCGCCGACGAGGTACCGCCCGCCTTCGCCGAGGCCATGGACGACGACCTCGGCGTGCCCCAGGCCCTCGCCATCGTGCACACCGCCGTCCGCCAGGGGAACTCGGCGCTCGCCGCCGACGACAAGGAAGCCGCCGTCGCCCGCCTCGCCGAGGTCCGCGCCATGCTCGGCGTCCTCGGCCTCGACCCGCTCGACACGCGATGGGCCGGCGAGAGCGACCGCGGCGAGGACCTGCACGGCGTCGTCGACAGCCTCGTACGGCTCGTGCTCGACCAGCGCGAGTCCGCCCGCGCCCGCAAGGACTGGGCCACCGCCGACGCCATCCGCGACCAGCTCGGCCAGTCCGGGCTCGTCATCGAGGACAGCCCGGCCGGCCCGCGCTGGAGCCTCGGCCCCCGCTGAGCCCCCGAATGTGCCGCCCGCGCCGTCGGGCGGCACACTGCATAGACGTAGCCCCACCCGTACAGACGTAGACACAGACACAGAGACAGGTAAGTCATGGCCGCCAATAGCAACCGTCGCATGTCCGGCAAGAAGGGCGCGCAGGTCGGCAGTGGCGGCCAGCGGCGCCGGGGTCTCGAAGGCAAGGGCCCCACCCCGCCCGCCGAGGCACGCAAGGGCCACAAGAAGAACCGCGTCGCCAACGCCGCCGCCAAGCAGGCCGCCCGCCGCCCCACCAGCCGCACCGGCGGCCCGCGCGGCAAGGCCACCTCCGAGATGGTCGTCGGCCGCAACCCCGTCGTCGAGGCGCTGCGCGAAGGCGTGCCCGCCCTCACCCTCTACGTCCAGCAGTTCATCGACAACGACGAGCGCGTCCGCGAGGCCCTCCAGCTCGCCGGCGAGCGCGGCGGCATCCACCTGATGGAGGCCCCCCGCCCCGAACTTGACCGCATGACCAACGGCCTCAACCACCAGGGCCTCGTCCTCCAGGTCCCGCCCTACGAGTACGCGCACCCCGAGGAGCTCGTCGCCGCCGCCTTCGATCAGGGCGAGGACCCGCTGATCGTCGCCCTCGACGGCGTCACCGACCCGCGCAACCTCGGCGCGGTCGTCCGCTCCGTCTCCGCGTTCGGCGGCCACGGCGTCGTCGTGCCCGAGCGGCGCGCCGCCGGCATGACCGCCGGCGCCTGGAAGACCTCGGCCGGCACCGCCGCCCGCACCCCCGTCGCCCGCGCCACCAACCTGACGCGCGCCCTGGAGCAGTACAAGAAGGCCGGCGTCACCATCGTCGGCCTGGCTGCCGACGGCGAGAGCGAGATCGGCGAACTCTCCGCACTGGCCGGACCCGTCGTCATCGTCGTCGGCAGCGAGGGCAAGGGCCTGTCCCGCCTCGTCGGCGAGACCTGCGACCACCGCGTACGCATCCCCATGCCCGGCGGTGCCGAGTCGCTGAACGCCGGTGTGGCGGCCGGAGTCGTCCTCTACGAAGCGGCCCGGCGCCGCGCCTGAGCCGCCCGGCCGGTCCGGGCCCCACCCCTGTGACAAGGGCTTGACGGGGCCCGGACATTTCGGTGCGGTCAAGGCAGTGTCCTAAACACACATCACTCGGTTAGATGAGTGTGGACACCAGAACACCCCGCACTCCCTCGGGGGACCGCTCGTCGGGATTCGACGACGCTCCCGCGCTGAGCATGGTGAAGGTTCCGTGCGACCCGGCGCAGGTCATCGTCAATCACGCGACCTTCCGCGTGCAGCTTCCCAGGGCGCAACAGACCCAACTCCCGCGCATCGCACGGCACGTGAGCGCCATGGGCCCGGCCGGAGCCGGCGCGGCGACCGCCCGTATCCCCGTCATCACGGCGGCCGGCACGCCCGGCGCCCGACGGCGCCCCGTCGTCATGAGCGGAGCCGGGGACCTCGCCGCCAGCGGCCTGCTCCAGACCGCGCGCCGCACCGGCGGCCCCGACGAGACCGGCGACGGCGGTGCCACACAGGTCATCCCGCGCGTCGACCTCGACCGCGACCTCACCGACGAGCTGTACGCGGGGGAGGCCGGGGACGAGACGTCCGTCGTCATCAGCCCCCGCCAAGGCGGCCCGGGCACCCGCATCCTGCCGCAGATGCGCCAGGCGGGCAGCGCCTTCGAGGAGACCGGCGAACTCCAGCGACCGCCCTACGAGGACGAAGAGTTCGACGACGACGGCCAGGGCGAGAGCGAGAGCACGGCCGCACGACGCTACGGACCCGTCCGGCACGCCTACTACCCCGGCCGCCGGATGAACCTCGGCGTCGTCCTCCTCCCGCTCCGCGTCTTCCTCGGCTTCATCTCCATCTACGCGGGCATGGGCAAACTCTGCGACCCCGTCTACTTCGACGGCGGCGAACGCGGCTCCATGGTCAAGTGGCTCAACTCGCTGCACCCATGGGCACTCGCCGAACCCATGCGCGACTGGGCGCTCCAGCACCCCGTCGGCGCCGGCCTCGTCATCGCCTTCCTCCAGGTCATCGTCGGTGTCCTCACCGTCCTCGGCCTGTGGCAGCGGATCGTGGCCGTCATCGGAGCACTGCTCTCCGCCGCGCTGCTGCTCACCGTGAGCTGGAAGACGGTCCCCGCCTACGACGCGCCCGACATCATCTACCTGGCCGCCTGGTCACCACTGATCATCGCCGGCGCCCCCGTCTACTCCATCGACGGACGGCTCGCCGGCGGCGCCTGGCGCCGGCTCGGCCCCCGCACCTCCCTGTGGAACCTGCGCCGCTACGTGCTGCGCCGCGGCACCGTCGTCGCCACCCTCGTCATCGGCGGCACCCTGCTCATCGGCTCGGTGCTCGGCGGCGCCGTCCGCGACGCCGACCGGGTCACCGCGCCCGGCCCGGGCGACGCCCCGCGCAACGAACTGCCCGGCTCCCCCCTGCCCTCGGCCCCCGGCCACAAGCAGCGCCACTCGCAGAGCCCCTCGGCCACGGACTCGCCGACCAAGGGCGCCACGGCGAGCCCGTCCGGCGCGGCCAGCTCGCCCGGCGCCACGCGCGAGACCGGCAGCGCGAGCGGCAGCACCACCACACCGACCCAGGGCGCCACGGCCGGTCAGGCGCCGGCGCGCCGGACCCCGCCGCAGCAACAGCAGCAACCGCCGGCCAGCGGCACCGGCGGACCGGCCTCCGGCGGCACGACGAGCGGCGGCAGCAGCACGGACGGCGGCACCTCCTCCGGCGGCAGCGACGCCGGCGGCACCGACGACGGCGGCAGCGGCGGCGGCAGCGGCAGGCTCGTGGGCGGCCTCCTCGGCTGACCGAGGCGCCCGCTCCCACGCCACGTACGACGGCGGGGCCCCGCACGGACAACCGTGCGGGGCCCCGCCGCCATGACCGCCCCCCTGCGGGGCGGCCGCCTCAACGACCCTGAGCGGCCAGCTCCTTGGCGGCCTCCCGCAGATCCTTCGCCGTGTCGATCGCCCGCCAGTACGCGCCCTGCGGGATCGGGAAACCGGCCAGCCGCTTGGCTCGCGCGAGCCGCGGGAACGTGGTGCGTTCGTGATCACCGACGTCCGGCAGCAGCGAGGCGAACTCGGCGGAGAAGACGTACAGCCCCGCGTTGATCAGGAACGGGGACGGCGGCGCCTCCACGAAGTCCGTGATGTGGCCGAACGCGTCCGTCTCCACCGCCCCCCAGGGGATACGCGGCCGGGCCAGCGCCAGCGTCGCCGTGGCCTCCCGCTCGTGGTGGAAGTCGGCCATCTCACGCAGCGAGAACCGGGTCCAGATGTCACCGTTCGTCGCGTACCAGGGCCGCTCCGGATGCGGCAGATGCCCGGCCGCGAACTTCAGGCCGCCACCCCGCCCCAGCGGCTCCTTCTCCACCACCGTCGTCACCCGCAGCGGTAGTTCGGCGCGGGCCAGCCACTCCTGGAGCACCTCGGCGAGATGGCCGCAGGAGACGACGGCGTCGGTGACGCCCTCCTGCGCGAGCCAGGTCAGCTGGTGGCCGATGATCGGCGTCCCGGTACCCGGGATCTCCACCATCGGCTTGGGCCGGTCGTCGGTGTACGGGCGCAGCCGCGAGCCCTGGCCGCCCGCCAGGACGACGGCCTGCGTGGGGCGGTGCGGAAAGGGACGCGGGCCGTGCGCGGACGGTTCAGCGGTCGTCATGACCGGAACTGTACGTGCGCACGGCCCGCCTGGGGTGCCGGGGCTCAGGCGCGGAAGCCGGCCACCCCCGAGGCGAAGGACGTGTCGCAGACCGGCCGCGCGTACGACTGCGCGCGCGCCGGGCCATAGGCCTGCACGGCCGCGCGGCCGAGGGCCTTCGCGATCGACATGCAGTGCTTGGCGAGCGAGGGACGCCGGTCGATCTCCTGCTGGAGATGGGTGAGGGCGGTGCCGGGGTTCTCCTCCTGCAGCTCCTGGAGCAGGCGGTCGCGCAGGAGGTCCTGCGGGGCGCGGGACTTGGCGCGGGCGGAGACGTCCTGTGCGGAGGCCGTGAGGATGGAGTCCGAGTCGCTCCCGGACCAGTTGACCCGGGTGACCGCGAGGGTCCCGGAGAGCACCAGCATCACCGGCAGGACGAACGCGAGCGTGCGGGCGGCGCGGCGGGCGGGGCCCTGGCCCCGGGCTCGGCGCGGCTTCTGGGTGTAGTCAGCGGAGTGCGTCACGCGAGTGAGCGTAGCGGTCAGTGATGATTTGGCGACATTTAGTCACTCGACCGAGGGATGGGCAACTGGGTTTCTTTGCTTACCCGTTGACGCCACTGGCCTATATGTCCTACTTGCCGGGGTATTTGTCGACACCGTATCGACACCGTAGACGGCATACGAAGGACCCCGCACCGAAGCACGGGGTCCTTCGGATCACAGCAAGTATGTCAGTCGGTGAGACGCTCACCGGTCGACGACGAGAAGACGTGCGTCTCGCCGGGCCGCGGCACCACGTGGAGCTGCGAGCCCTTCTCCGGCACCTGGCGGCCGTTGACCCGCACCACCAGATCCTTGTGCTCGCCACCGACCTGCGCGGCACCGTAGACGTAACCGTCGGCGCCGAGCTCCTCCACCACGTTCACGGAGACCGCGAGACCCGCCGGCGCGTCGCTGGCATCCTTCGTCAGGGTCGCCGCGGCCCCGCCACCGTGCTCGACGATGTCGAAGTGCTCCGGGCGGACGCCGACCGTGACCGTGGTGTCACCCTTGTCGGAAGCGGCCTTCAGAGCGTCACGGTTGACCGGCACGACCGAGTTGCCGAACTTCACGCCACCGTCGGTGATCGGGACCTCGACCAGGTTCATCGCAGGAGAACCGATGAAGCCGGCGACGAACAGGTTGGCCGGACGGTCGTACATGTTGCGCGGCGAATCCACCTGCTGGAGCAGACCGTCCTTGAGAACCGCGACCCGGTCGCCCATCGTCATGGCCTCGACCTGGTCGTGGGTGACGTAGACCGTGGTGATGCCCAGGCGCCGCTGGAGCGAGGCGATCTGCGTACGCGTCGACACACGCAGCTTCGCGTCGAGGTTCGACAGCGGCTCGTCCATCAGGAAGACCTGCGGCTCACGCACGATGGCCCGGCCCATGGCCACACGCTGGCGCTGACCACCGGAGAGCGCCTTCGGCTTGCGGTCCAGGTACTCGGTGAGGTCGAGGATCTTCGCCGCCTCCTCGACCTTCTGCCGGATCTCCGCCTTGTTCACACCGGCGATCTTGAGCGCGAAGCCCATGTTGTCGGCGACCGACATGTGCGGGTACAGCGCGTAGTTCTGGAACACCATCGCGATGTCCCGGTCCTTGGGCGGCAGGTGCGTGACGTCGCGGTCACCGATACGGATCGCGCCGCCGTTGACGTCCTCCAGACCCGCGAGCATCCGCAGCGAGGTCGACTTGCCGCAACCGGACGGGCCGACGAGGACGAGGAACTCGCCGTCCTCGATCTCGATCTCCAGGCCGTCGACGGCGGGCTTGGTGGACCCCGGGTAGACGCGGGTCGCCTTGTCGAACGTGACAGAAGCCATGGCTGTGAAGCCCCCTTCACCGGCAGGAACGTGCCGGACGATCCGTTGTAAAGGTGGGGCCGCCACGGCGAGTGCCACGGCGGCGTGAAGCGCTGAGGGACTGCTGATGAAGCACTGGTGTAGTCCACGCGGGTGAACTGATCGGACCGTACCTGGCAGGCAGGGGGTCTGTCAGTAGGTCGGAGCCTGTGAGATTCGCCGGAATTTTCGAGGGACGGCCTCCCGGGTTGGTTACACTGCTCGGGCTGCCTCCTTAGCTCAGATGGCCAGAGCAACGCACTTGTAATGCGTAGGTCGTCGGTTCGAATCCGACAGGGGGCTCGGTCGCGAAGCCCGGGGCACTTCTTATGTGGCCCGGGCTTTTTGCTGTCGTGCCACGGGGTTCAGTGGCGGCCTGCCACCCTGTCCGCCAGTTTGGCCAGGCGGGAGGAGTCCGTCGTGGGGGTGGTGAGTTCATGGCGGTCGGCTGCCGCGTAGGTGGCGTAGAGGCCGTGGACGCCGAGCCAGCGGAAGGGTTCGGGCTCCCACTTGCGGACCTTGTGGTTGACCCAGGGGAGGGTCGTGAGGTCGGTGGGGCCGGACTGGCCGGAGTCCTGCTGGACGAGGTCGCGCAGGGTGCGGGCGGCGAGGTTGGTGGTGGCGACGCCGGAGCCGACGTAGCCGCCGGCCCAGCCCAGGCCGGTGGAGCGGTCCAGGGTGACCGTGGCGCACCAGTCGCGGGGGACGCCGAGGACGCCGGACCAGGCGTGGGTGACGGGGACGCCGGTGAGCTGGGGGAAGAAGCGGGTCAGGATGGCGGTGAGGGCTTCGATGGTGCGGGGCTGGGTGCGGCCGTCGTTGTCGGTGCGGGAGCCGTAGCGGTAGGGGAAGCCGCGGCCGCCGAGGGCGATGCGGTCGTCGGCGGTGCGCTGGGCGTACATGTAGGCGTGGGCCATGTCGCCGAGGGTTTCGCGGCCTTCCCAGCCGATGGAGTCCCACTGTGCCGGGGTGAGGGGTGCGGTGGCGATCATGGAGGAGTTCATCGGGAGCCAGGTGCGGCGCTGGCCTTTGAGGGAGGCGGTGAAGCCTTCGGTGCAGCGCAGGATGTAGGGGGCGCGGACGGTGCCGTAGGGGGTGTGGGCGTGTTTGGGTTCGATCGCGGTGACCGGGGTGGATTCGTGGATGGTGACGCCGAGGGCTTCGACGGTGCGGGCGAGGCCCTTGAGGAGTTTGACGGGGTGGAGGCGGGCGCCGTGGGGGGTCCAGGTGGAGCCGACGGCGCCGGCGACGCGGACGCGGGTGGTGGTCTCGCGGGCGCCGTGCAGGGTGCGTTCCTTTTCGCCGTAGGTGAGTTCGGTGGCGTGGAAGGCTTTGAGGCGGGCCAGTTGGGCGGGGGTGTAGGCGATTTCGAGGACGCCGCCGTGGTGGATGTCGGCGTCGATGGATTCGGTGCGGGCGACGTCGATGACTTCGGTGACGGTGTCGTTCATCGCCTGTTGGAGGCGGACGGCGGCGTCGTGGCCGTGACGGGCGGCGTAGCGGTCGCGGCCGGCGATGCCGTTGTAGAGCCAGCCGCCGTTGCGGCCGGAGGCGCCGTAGCCGCAGAACTTCTGTTCCAGGACGGTGATGCGCAGGAAGGGCGCGGCTTTTTTCAGGTAGTACGCGGTCCACAGGCCGGTGTAGCCGCCGCCGACGATGGCGACGTCGGCGTTGGCGTCGCCGGGGAGGGGCTCGCGGGCTTCGGGGAGGCCGTCGTCCGCGTACCAGAACGATATGCCGCCGTTGATGGTGGCCTGTCCGCCGTTGCCGGTGCTGTTCGCGCTGCTCATGGCGGTGGACGTTACTGGGCGGGCCGGGTTCGCGGCAGGGGCCGGGGGCGGCGGGGGCAGAGGGGGTGGCAGGCGAGGCCGATGAGCAGTGAGGTGAAGTGGCCGAGGTCGGTGAAGGTGCGGCTGGTGGCGAGTGGGCTGCCGTAGAGGGTGAGGATGACGGCCAGGTACACGTAGCGCCAGGGGGGTGGGAGGCGGTAGGTGAGGACGCCGATGGTGCCGGCGAGTGCGTAACTGACGCCGATGTCGAGGGTGTTGACGGCGGTGGCCGGGGCGTGGCCGGTGCTGATGGCCCAGAGCAGGGCGCCTTCGCTGATGAGGGTGGCCAGGACGTGTGCGGCGGCGGTGACGGCGAGCCAGCGGGGGGTGCCGAGCCAGTGTTCGGCGCGGGCGTGCAGGACGGTGTAGAGGAGGGCGTAGGGCCACCAGTGGCCGCCGTCGATCCAGAGGGCGGAGGAGACGAGGACGCGTACGGGGTGGGTGGAGAGTGCGTGCAGGTTGGTGGAGCGCTGTCGGAGGAATTCCTGTTCGAAGCGGGGGTCCATGTGGTGCAGGGCGACCGTGGTGATGAAGAGGGCGAGCAGCCATACGTACGTGCCCGGGGCGCGGCGCAGGTACGACCAGGCGGACGTGCGCAGGCGGTGGAGGAAAGGGCGCATGGTCGATTCAGGCACGTGGGCAGGGTCGGTGGTGTGATCGACATTCCGCGGGAGCTGGTCGAGTCGCAGTACAGGTACGCGGGGGAGGCGGGGCGGGCGTTCGTCGCGGCGTTGCCGGGGCGGGTGGCGGAGTTCGTGGAGCGGTGGGGGCTGCGGGTCGAGGGGCGGCCGATGCACGGGGTGGCGGCGTTGGTGCTGCCGGTGGTGCGGCGGGCGGACGGGGTGCGTGCGGCGGTGAAGTTCCAGGTGCTGGACGAGGAGACGGTGGGGGAGCCGGTCGCGTTGCGGGTGTGGGGTGGCCGGGGTGCGGTGCGGTTGCTGGATCATGACGCGGCGACGGGGACGATGTTGCTCGAACGGCTCGACGAGGGCCGGATGCTGGGTGCGGTGGCGGATTCCCGGGCGGGAGTGCTCGTCATCGCGGGGTTGTCGGCGCGGTTGACGGCGGGGCCGGCGCCGGAGGGGATGCGGACGCTGTCCGATGTTGCCGGGCGGATGCTGGCGGAGGTGCCGGGGGCGCTGGCGGGGATCGGTGATCCGGTGCGGCGGGGGGTCGTGGCGTCGTGTGCGGCGGCGGTGCGGGAGGTGGTGGGGGAGGCCGGGGACCGGTTGCTGCACTGGGATCTGCATTTCGAGAATGTGCTGGCGGGTGAGCGGGAGCCGTGGTTGGCCATCGACCCGAAGCCGTTGGCCGGGGATCCGGGGTTCGAGTTGTGGCCGGCGCTGGGCAATCGGTTCGAGGCCGATGAGGTGGTGTGGCGGTTCGATGCGATGACCGCTGTGTTGGGGCTGGACCGGGAGCGGGCTCGGGCGTGGACGTTGGGGCGGGTGTTGCAGAACGCGTTGTGGGATGTGGCCGGTGGTCGGGAGTTGTCGGCCGAGGGGATGGAGGTCGCGGGGCGGTTGCTGGGGTGAGGGGGGTGCTTGCGGGGGTGGAGGGGGCCGGGCGGGTGGTTACTCTGCGGCCATGATCCGTGCTGCTGTGCCTGCCGATGTGCCCGTCCTCCACGCCATGGTGTGTGAACTCGCCGACTACGAACGCTGTCTGGACGAGGTCCGGGCCACGGAGGGGCAGTTGCGTGCGGCCCTGTTCGGGGAGCGACCGGCGGTTTTCGCGCATATCGCGGAGGATGCGGGCGGGGAGCCGGTCGGTATGGCGCTGTGGTTCCTGAACTTCTCTACGTGGCGTGGGGTGCACGGCATCTATCTGGAGGATCTGTACGTGCGTCCGCACGCGCGGGGTGGTGGCCACGGGAAGGCGCTGCTGGGGGAGCTGGCGCGGATCTGTGTCGAGCGCGGGTACGAGCGGCTGGAGTGGGCCGTCCTGAACTGGAACGAGCCGTCGGTCCAGTTCTACCGTGCCCTCGGTGCCCGCCCGCAGGACGAGTGGAGCGTGTACCGGCTGACCGGGGAGGCGCTGGAGCGGCTCGGGGTGTGAGGGGGCGGGTGCGGGGCCGGGCGGGGGTTGTCAGTGGGGGCGGGCAGCATGGGGGGATGACGGACAGGGACAGCGGGGCGGCGAAGGTGAAGCGGGCGCGGCGGCCACAGGTGCGGTTGCCTCCGCTGGTGGTGTGGGAGGACGGCGGGCTTGAGCCGGACGGGGACTATGACGGGGTGGAGTTCGGCGGCGCGGACTTCGCGGGGCAGGAGGGGGCGGGGGCGCGGTTCATGGACTGCGCGGTGCGGGGTTGTGGTTTCGACGGGACGGGGTTGCGGCGGGCGCGGCTGCTGGATTCGGTGCTGTCGGGTGTCCGGGGGGTGGGTACGGATCTGGCGGAGGCGACGCTGCGGGATGTCGAGGTGGTGGACGCGCGGCTCGGCGGGGTGCAGTTGCACGGGGCCGTCCTGGAGCGGGTGGTCTTCCGCGGCGGGAAGATCGACTATCTGAATCTGCGTACGGCGCGGTTGAAGGATGTGGTCTTCGACGGCTGTGTGCTGGTGGAGCCCGACTTCGGGGGCGCGCGGTTGGAGCGGGTGGAGTTCCCGGGGTGTGTGGTGCGGGGCGCGGACCTGACGGGGGCGACGCTGAGGGACGTGGATCTGCGGGACGCGGCCGAGCTGGGGGTCGCGCGGGGTGTGGACCGGCTCGGCGGTGCGGTGATCTCGCCGCCGCAGCTCTTCGACCTGGCTCCCGCGCTGGCGGCGCAGCTGGGGGTGCGGGTGGTGGGGTAGCGGACGGGGTCCCGGCGGGGTGTCAGCGCGGGTCGGGCAGGCGCGGGAAGCGGGCCTGGAGGTCCCAGATCACCGGGTTCTCCGCGAGGTCCTCGTGCATGTCGGCGAGGTCGGCGATCAGGTCGTGGAGGAAGTCGCGGGCCTCGCGGCGCAGTTCGGTGTGGGAGAAGGTCAGCGGGGGTTCGTGGCCGGGCATCCAGTCGGCCTCGACGTCGACCCAGCCGAAGCGGCGTTCGAACAGCATGCGGTCCGTGGACTCGGTGAAGTCGAGGTCGGCGTACTGGGGGGTGGCGCTGCGGCTGCCGCGGGGGTCGCGGTCGAGCTGTTCGACGATGTCGCACAGGGCCCAGGCGAAGTCCAGGACGGGGACCCATCCCCAGGCTGTGGACAGTTCCCGGTCCGCTTTGGTGTCGGCGAGGTAGACGTCGCCGCAGAAGAGGTCGTGGCGCAGGGCGTGGACGTCCGCGCGCCGGTAGTCCGTCTGCGGGGGGTCCGGGAAGCGGCGGGAGAGGGCGTAGCCGATGTCGAGCACGTTAGGGATGGTGTCACGGCGGGGCGGGGCGGGTGTCGGTGCGGTTCAGGGGAGCAGTCGCTGTTCTTTGGCGACGGCCACCGCGCCTGCGCGGGTGTCGACGCCGAGCTTGTCGTAGATCCGGCCGAGGTGGGTCTTGACCGTGGCTTCGCTGATGAAGAGGGCTTTGGCGATGTCCCGGTTGCCGAGGCCGTGGGCGAGCTGGGCCAGGATGTCGCGTTCGCGGGCGGTGAGCGTGGGCCGTGGGGTGCGCAGGTTGGCCATGACGCGGCTGGCGACGGGGGCGGAGAGGGTGGTGCGGCCCTGGGCGGCGGCGTGGATCGCGGCGAAGAGTTCTTCGGGGCGTTCGGCCTTGAGGAGGTAGCCGGTGGCGCCCGCCTCGATGGCGCGGGTGATGTCGGCGTCCGTGTCGTAGGTGGTCAGGACGAGGACGTGCGGGTGGGGGGCGTCGGGGGTGGAGGTGAGGCGGCGGGTCGTCTCCGCTCCGTCGATGCCGGTGCCCAGCTGGAGGTCCATCAGGACCACGTCGGGGGCGAGGCGGGCGGCCAGGGCGAGGGCTTCCTCGCCTGTGCCCGCTTCGCCTACGACCTCGATGCCGGGGGCGCTGTCCAGGAGGGCGAGCAGGCCTGCGCGGATCACTGCGTGGTCGTCGCAGAGCAGGAGTCTGACGGGGCCGGGGGGATTCGTGCGGGGCATTTTCGGGGCCTTCTGTGGGGTGCGGGTGGGTCGTGGCGGGGGTCTGCGCAGTTCCCCGCGCCCCTGATCTGGCTGGGTCGGTGCGGGGGTCGCGCAGTTCGCCGCGCCCCTGATGTGGCTGGGGTTGCGTCGTTTCCTGCGGCTCTGAGGTCCCTCATGCGGTGTTCGGGGGCAGGGGGAATGCGGCTGTGAGGACCGTGCCTTCTGGTGGGGTTGATTCGATGGTGAGGGTGCCGCCCAGTTGGTGGACGCGGGCCCGGATCGCCGGGAGGCCGTGGCCGCGTACGCCGGACGGGGAGTCCGGCAGTGTCGCGGGGTCGAAGCCGTGGCCGTCGTCGGCTACGTCCAGGACCACCTGGTCGTCGAGGAGCGTGAGTGTCAGCGCGGCGTGGGCGGCGCCGGAGTGTTCCCGTACGTTGGCGAGCGCGCCCTGGGCGATGCGCAGCAGCGCCGACTGGATGCGGTCGGGCAGCGGCGGCGGCGCGGCCCCGGCCGCCGTGTCGGCGGCGTCGATGTGGACGCGGACGGTGAGCCGCTCGCCGGACTCCCGTGCCGCGACGGCCCGCAGCGCTCCCTCCAGGCCGTGGGCCAGGTCCGCGGGGGCGAGGTCGTGCACGAAGCGGCGGGCTTCGGTGAGGTTGTGCTCGGCGACGGACTCCGCGGTGCGTACGTGGGCGCGGGCCCGGCCGGGGTCGGAGTCCCAGATCCGCCCGGCGGCCTGCAACAGCATCTGCTGGCTGGACAGGCCCTGCGCGAGGGTGTCGTGGATCTCCATGGAGAGGCGCTGTCGCTCGGCGAGGGTGCCTTCGCGGCGTTCGGCGGCGGCGAGTTCACGCCGGGTGCGGATCAGGTCGTCGATCAGGGCGCGCTGGCGTAGGTCCTGGCGCTGCATCTGGAGGAAGACGGCGGTGGCGATGACCACGACCGCGGGCGGGCCGAGCACCAGGTCGGGGTCCCAGCGGCCGGCGAGCCGCAGTTGGGCGGCGATGACGAGGCCGGTCAGCAGGGTCACGAGGACGAGCGCGGCGCGGGTGGGCAGCGTACGCAGGCCGGTGTAGAAGAGCGGCACCGCGCACCACGCGAAGCTCGGGGCGAGCGCGACGAGCACCACCCAGACGCCGACCACGACGGTCAGTCGGGCGCGCTGCCGCGCCGTGGGGCGTTCCGCGAGGTCCCGGGTGAGGCCGGTGACGTACACGAGGGCCAGTACGGCGCACAGGCCGATGATCCATGGGGTGCGCGGGCCGCCGGGGTGGCGCAGCAGGAAGCGGGCGAGGGCGACGGCCAGCAGCAGGAAGAACGCGGTGTGCATGACGGTGGTGAGGCGGCGGGTGTCCGTCATGTAGTTGTCGTCGTCCCGGTCGGCGGGCGTCCGGCGCTGCTTGTCGGGCACGGCGCCCGCACCTCCTTCACGGCCCTGGCCCGGCCGGTGCCGAACGGCTCGGCACGGCCGCGAACCCGGCACACCCTGCCATTGTCACGGGCCTGCGCGCCCCCGGGGTCAACCGTTCGGATGACCCGGGGGTCGGCCGCTCGGCCGCCCGTGACCAGCCGGAACGCCGACGGTCGGGGTGCCGCCTCGGCCCCAGGCTGGAGAGCGGAAGGAACAGCGCCGGAGACCTGTGAACGCCGGCGCCCGCAGCCCCCTCACTCCAGGAGTCACCATGAAGAAGCTCTCCCGTCGCTCCACCGTGCTCACCGGCGCTGCCGTGCTCGCCGCCGTCGCCGCCGGTACGGTCGGGGCGGTCACCGCCAGCGCCTCGGCGCCGGCCGCGCCCGCCGCGTCGTCCGCCGCCGGTGTCCGGAGCGGCGCCACTGTGACCACCACGCATCTGACGCTGGCCTCCGCCACCAAGGCCGCCGGGGCCGCGCTGGACGCCGCGAAGAAGGAGAACCAGAAGGTCTCCGTCGCCGTCGTCGACCGTGACGGGAACACGATCGTGACGCTGCGGGGCGACGGCGCGGGCCCGCAGGCGTACGAGGCGGCCGAGAAGAAGGCGTTCACCGCCGTGTCCTGGAACGCCCCGACCTCCGAGCTGGCCGGGCGCCTGGACAAGGCGCCGACGCTGAAGGACATCCCGGGCACGCTCTTCCTCGCGGGCGGGGCGCCGGTGGCCGTCAAGGGTGCGCCGGTCGCCGGGATCGGTGTCGCGGGCGCGCCCTCGGGCGACCTGGACGAGAAGTTCGCCCAGGCGGGGGTGGCGTCGCTCCGCTAGGGACCCGGGCAGTGTGGCCGTGTTGCGGGCCCGGGTGTCCGCCTGGGGCTGTTGCCCGCCGCGGGTGCCGCGCGCCCGCTCTGCCGGACGGTGCCGCCCCTAGGATCGAGCGGTGCGCACCTCCGGCCCCCGCCCGTTCCGTCCCGCTCTCCTCCCGGCCCTGCTGCTGACGCTCACCGCCGGGACCGCCTGTTCCGGCGGGGTGCACGGCACGCCGGGCGCCGTGGGCCTTCGTGACCCGTACTTCGGGCGGCTGGGCAACGGCGGCTATGACGTCACCCATTACGCCCTCGATCTCGCCTACGACCCGGCCACGCACCACCTCACCGGTACGGCCGCCGTCACCGCGCGGGCGACGCAGGACCTGAGCGCGTTCGACCTCGATCTCAAGGGGCTGACGGTGTCCGGGGTCACCGTCGACGGGCGGCGCGCCGTGGGCAGCCGGGCCGGGCAGGAGCTGCGGGTGCGGCCGCGGGACGAACTGGCCGAGGGCAGCACGTTCCGCACCACCGTCCGCTACTCCGGCGAGCCCGTCACGGTCACCGACCCGGACGGTTCGCGGGAGGGCTGGCTGCGCACCGGCGACGGCGCGCTCGGCCTCGGCGAACCCACCGGCTCCATGGCATGGTTCCCCGGCAACCACCATCCCTCCGACAAGGCGACGTACGCCATCACGGTGACGGTCCCCAAGGGCGTACAGGCCGTCTCCAACGGGGAGTTGACCGGTGAGAAGCCGTCCCGTGACGGGCGCCGCACCACCTTCTCCTGGCGCGTGGCGCAGCCCATGGCGAGCTATCTGGCGACGGTCGCCGTGGGCAGGTTCGCGATGACGAAGACGCGGACCGCCTCGGGTCTGCCCGTCGTCACGGCGGTCACTCCGTCGGAGGCGAAGGCGAGCGCGCGGGTCCTCGGCCGGCTGCCCGAAGTGCTCGGCTGGGGGACGAAGACGTTCGGCGCGTACCCGTTCTCCTCCGCGGGTGCGATCGTCGCCCCCGACGGGGCGGCGGAGTACGCCCTGGAGACGCAGAACCGTCCCGTCTTCCCCGGCGCCCCCGATCTGTCCACGCTCGTGCACGAGGTGGCGCACCAGTGGTACGGCGACTCGGTCACGCCTGCCTCGTGGCGGGACATGTGGCTCAACGAGGGGTTCGCCACGTACGCGGAGTGGCTGTGGGCCGAGGAGCACGGCGGGGCCACGGCCGAGGAGACCTTCGACCGGCTCTGCGCCCGTCCGGCGGACGACGGCCTCTGGGCCTTCCCGCCCGCCGTGCCGCCCACCGCCGCGCAGCTCTCGGATCCGCCCGTCTACCAGCGCGGCGCGATGGTCCTGCACCGGGTGCGCCGCACGATCGGTGACACCGCCTTCCGTGCGCTGCTGCGCGGCTGGCCGGAGGAGCACAAGTACGGGAACGCGGACACCGGCGACTTCACGGCGTATACCGAGCGGAAGAATCCCGGCAAGGCGAAGGCTCTCGCGCGGGTGTGGGACGGGTGGCTGTACGGGCACGGCAGACCGGACGGCGCCTGAGGCCGCCTCATCCGCGGGGCCCGCTTAATGCGTTGCACCAGTGCGCGGGGCCCCGCAGGCTTCCGGTATGACCTCGTCCGTGCACGCTCCGCGCCCGCTGTCCGCTCCGGCCCGCCCGGCGCGGCGACAGCAGCGGGCCGTCCCGGGCCGGAGGCCGAGTCCGCCGCCGGCGTGAGCGGGGCCTTGGTCGCGGGGGTGCTCGCCGGGTACGGCATCGCCGTCCCGGTCGGCGCCGTCGGGGCCTACCTGGTCTCCCTGTCGGCCCGGACGAACCTGCGGACCGGCGCCTGCGCCGGGCTCGGCGTCGCCACGGCGGACGGGCTCTACGCGCTGGCCGCCGTCGCGGGCGGCGCCGCGCTCGCCCCGGTGATCCGGTCGGTGCGGACCCCGCTGAGCTGGGCGGCGGCGGCCGTGCTGCTGGCGCTCGCCGTGCAGGGCGGTGTCCGGGCGGTGCGCGGACGCCGGGCCGGGGCCCCGGCCGGGCCGCACCTCGCGCCGGGGCGGGCCTACGCCGGGCTGCTGGGACTGACCCTGCTCAACCCGATGACCGTCCTCTACTTCGCCGCGCTCGTGCTCGGCGGCGGCTTCGCGGCGGAGGGGCTTCTCGCCCGCGCCGCGTTCGCCGGGGCGGCCTTCGCCGCGTCCGCCAGCTGGCAGCTGCTGCTCGCGGGCGGCGGCGCGCTGCTCGGCCGCGCCCTGACCGGGGCGCGGGGGCGGCTCGTGACGGGGCTGGTGTCGAGCGCGCTGATCGCGGGGTTCGCGGTGCGGCTCGTCTGGGCCGCGTAGTCCCCCTCCGGACGGCGGGACGGGTCCCGGGCGCGCCGCAGGGAGGCGTGCCCGGGACCCGGCCGGTCAGCTGCGGTCGGCTTGCGGCCGGCTCAGACGTTGACGCCGAAGTCCTGCGCGATGCCGGTGAGGCCCGAGGCGTAGCCCTGGCCGACGGCGCGGAACTTCCACTCCGCCCCGTTCCGGTACAGCTCGCCGAAGACCATCGCCGTCTCGGTGGCCGCGTCCTCGGAGAGGTCGTAGCGGGCGATCTCGGTGCCGCCGGCCTGGTTCACGATGCGGATGTACGCGTTGCGCACCTGGCCGAAGTTCTGCGAGCGGCTCTCCGCGTCGTAGATCGAGACCGGGAAGACGATCTTGTCGACGTCGGCGGGGAGCGCCGACAGGTTCACGTTGATCGCCTCGTCGTCGCCCGCGCCCTCGCCCGAGCGGTTGTCGCCGGTGTGGACGATGGACTGGTCCGGCGTCGACTTGTTGTTGAAGAAGACGAAGTGGCCGTCCGAGTAGACCTTGCCCTGCGTGTTCACCGCGATCGCGGAGGCGTCGAGGTCGAAGTCGGTGCCGGTGGTGGTGCGGACGTCCCAGCCGAGGCCCACGGTGACGGCGGTCAGGCCCGGAGCCTCCTTGGTGAGCGAGACGTTGCCACCCTTGGACAGGCTTACAGCCATTGCTGGAGTCCTTCCCTCGTTACATTCGTGCCCGGCGTACATGCGTAGCCGAAGCTACCCGTACCCGTATGAACGCGGAGCGGGTACCGGAGGTTCCAGCTCTCTTTACTTTCTTTACTCGTGGGAAAACCGGGTGACGCGGCGGCGCGGGCACGCGACCATGGAGGCATGTCCGGTCCCTATCCCATCCGCGGTTCGGTCGTCCTTCCGGAGGCCGAGCTCCAGTGGCGTTTCTCGCGGTCGTCCGGGCCGGGCGGGCAGCACGTGAACACCAGTGACACGCAGGTGGAGCTGCGGTTCGACCTGGCGGCCACGAACGCGCTGCCCGAGGTGTGGAAGGCGCGCGCCCTGGAGCGGCTGGCGTCGCGTCTTGTCGACGGGGTCGTCTCCGTGCGGGCCTCCGAGCACCGTTCGCAGTGGCGCAACCGCGAGACGGCGGCCGTGCGGCTCGCGGCGCTGCTGGCGGAGGCGTCCGCGCCGCCGCCCAAGGCCCGGCGGCCCACGCGGAAGTCCCGGGGCGTCAACGAGCGGCGGCTGCGGGAGAAGAAGGCCCGGTCCGAGACGAAGCGTGGGCGGACCGGGCGGGACTGGTAGGCGGTCACGGGGGTGCCGCCTATCAGTCCCGGTCCCCGCCCCGGCCGTGGGTCCCCGCCCCGGCCGTGGGTCTCCGCCCCGGGGGTGGGTGAGCCCGGCTGGGCCGAGGCCGCGCACGCGCGGGGAGGCGAGGGACCTCCTCACCTCTATTCGTCCGTCATGGTGAAAGCGGGCCGCTTCCGGGCGTCGCCCCATTTCCCGTAGCCGAGCAGGGGGTGCTGGCCGACTCGGAGACCGGGCTGCGCTTTGTTCTTCCAGCCCATCATGACCATGGGCTTGTCCTGTCCCTCGACCGCGACGCCGGCGCCCTCGAAGGGCTCGCCCTTCGCGGTGAGCGCACGCAGCATTCCGGCCAGTTCGTCGGCGTCCCGGCGCGAGCCGCTCAGCGCGCACAGCTTCGAGACGGGCTTGCCGTCGCTGCCTGTCCGGGTGCCGACGGCCGCCAGCAGGGCTCTGCTGTTGCGCGGGTACTTGCGGTCGAAGTTCGCCGTGAAGACGGAGCCGAGGCAGTCGGCCACGGCGACGTAGGACGGGTCGTCGGCCAGGGTCTCGCCCTTGGGCGCGCTCATCGCCCTGTAGATGACCTTGTCCGTGAACGACTCCAGCCCGGCCCCCGCGGAGGAGGAGGCGGCGATCGCCTTCTTGTCGAAGCGGCCCGCCAGGTAATTGCCGTCGGTCTCGTACGAGACCACGGTGTCCACGTCCTTCTCGTCGTAACCGTAGGTCTCTTTGGCCGTCGCCTTGATCACCAGCGAATCGTTCCCGCTGTCAGCCGGGTGCCGGAAGTCGTACATCTCGTGGATGTAGTAGTACGGCGGGAACGCGTACAACTCCTTGTCCCGGGCCATCAGCCACCGGGCCGTGCGCAGGTCGAGGTAGTCGATGAGCACGAGGCCGCCCGCGGGGAGCTGCTTGAAACACGTCCACCAGCTTGCCCGGTGGGGTGGGCGGCCGTGCCGGTGCCGGTGCGGTGCCGGGGCTGCCTGCGCCGCAACCGGCGAGCAGTGTGGCCGCGACAGCGGTGCCGATCAGCTTTGATCCCCATGAACGCACAGAGTCCCTTTCCGTGGCGCGCGCGACGGGCATGTCCTGCACGTCGCGGAAAGAGGACTTCCGCCCGCCCCTCAGGGTTGTGCCGGCTGGCCGTTGATCCCGGGGAGGCTGCTCGGCTGGGTGTACTTCGTCTGCGGCCCCGGAGGGGGCTGGTCGCGCAGTTCCCCGCGCCCCTTGAAGGGGCAGTACTTCGGCTTGCCCACCGTCGGGCTTCTCGCGCAGTTCCCCGCGCCCCTGAAGGCATGCGGCTTCGCCGCAGCCCCAGGGGGCGATGAGATGGCGCAGGCAGTGCGCATCTCAGGGGCGCGGGGAACTGCACGACCAGCCACGACGGCGCGTCAGCCGAAGGACGGCCTCTCAGGGGCGCGGGGAACTGCGCAAGCAGCTGCGACGCGTTCGCGCCCGTAAGGACCCCGCGTCACCCCAGCGTCCGGTACCGGCCCCGGAAATACGTCAGTGGGCCGCCCTCCGCGACGGGCAGGGTCGCGCTCAGGACGCGGCCGATCACCAGGGTGTGGTCGCCGGCCGGGACCAGTTGTTCCGTGCGGCACTCCAGCGTGGCCAGCGCCCCGCCCACCAGCGGAGCCCCCGTGTGCGTGCCGCGTACGTAAGGGATGTCCTCGAAGAGGAGACGGTCGCTGAGGCGGCCCTTCATGGCGAACCGGCCCGCGATGTGCTTCTGCGACTCCGACAGGAGCGAGACGGCCCACAGGGGCTGGTCGTCGAGGAGGTCGTCCATGCGGGAGCCGTTGCGGATCGAGACCAGGACGAGCGGCGGGTCGAGCGAGACCGACATGAAGGCCGTCGCCGTCATGCCCGCGTCCTCCCCGGCGGGCCCCTCGGGGTCGAGCGGGGCCTCGTAGGCGGTCAGCAGGACGACACCCGCGGCGAGACGGGACAGGGCGGCGCGGAACTCGTCGGTGCTCACCCCCTCAGCATGCCCGGCGGCCGGGCCGGGGGAGGGGGGCGGGTCGGTGGCGGCAGGAGAAGTGTTCAGCACTCCACCGACGCTAGCCGCGCCCCGGGTCCCGCCACATCGGACCGATGGCCGAGACGAGTCCTAGAACGGTCCTGGAGCGGTCCTAGGACGAGCGGCGTGCGTCCGGCGGGTATCCGCCGCGCCGGGCGCGCACGGGCCGGGTCTTCGCAAGGGCAAGCATTCTCTGTTCCCTCTCAAGCACGTCTCAACCCACCTTCTCCTCTTGTGACTTGAGTCACAGGGGGCAATATTTGTTGACCCTGTGTACCGGGTGAGCAGCTCGCTGTGATTCAGTGGCGTTGATACTGCGAGATGAACGTGCTCCTGCACGTGCGCGTAGAGAGCCGATCAAGATTCTGGAGTGCTGTCGAGGTCTCGGGGAGAACTGAGCATGGAGACCGAGTCGGAGCCCTACGTCCGTCTTGCGACCCTGCATCAGCTGCACCAGGTGATGGCGGACATGAACACCGCCCGCAGCCTGGCCGACACCCTGCAGACGGTCGCCGACGGCGTGGTCAACGGGCTCGGTTACGAGCTGGCCTGCGTCAATCTCGTCCGCCCCGACGGCGACCTGGTCGTCGCCGCGTTCGCCGGGAACAGCGCGGCGGAGGCGCTCATCACCGGCCGCGTCGGCTCCCGCGACTCCTGGGACCGCCGCCTGGCCATGGGCGAGGCCTGGGGCGAGCTGCGCTTCATCCCGTACACCGAGGGCTGGATACTCGACGAGGACGACGTGCCGCAGTGGTTCACCGACGGCCCGCCGCCCCGCTTCGACGACGAGTGGCACCCCTCCGACCGCCTCTTCGCCCCCATGTACGCGACCGGCGCGGCCGGTGGCGAGCTGCTCGGCGTGATATCCGTCGACCGCCCGCGCAACGGCCGCAGGCCCGGCGCCTGGGGCCGCGAGGCGCTCCAGATGTACGCGTTCCAGGCCGCCATCGCGATCAGCAACGCCCGGCTGCGGGCCAACATGCAGCGCGCCCTGGTCCGGCTCGAACGCGAGCAGCAGGCCCTGCGCGCCAGTGAGGAAAGCTTCCGCCAGGCCTTCGAGTACGCGCCCTCCGGGATGGCCGTCGCCGAGATGGGCGGCGACCAGCACGGACGCATCCTGCGGACCAACGACGCGCTGTGCCGCCTGCTGGGCCGCCCCGCCTCCGCGATGCGCCGCTACTCCTTCTCCGACCTCGTGCACCCGGAGGACATAGGCACCCTGCTGCGCACCTCCGCCGAGGGCGGCCGGGCGGAGCTGCGCCTTGCGCGGCGCGACAACACCTACGTCTGGGTCAGCCTGCGCAACTCGGTGGTGGCCGACGCGGCCGACGGGCCGCGCTTCCTGCTCACACACGTCGAGGACATCGAGGAGCGCAAGCGCCGCGAGCTGCAGCTCGCCCACCGCGCCTCGCACGACTCCCTCACCGGCCTGCCGAACTCGGCGGAGCTGCGGGCCCGGCTCTCCGCCCGGCTGTGCCGGCGCCCGCGGGAGACCGGCAGGCCGAGCGCGGTCGACTCGCTGGATGCGGCCTACGGGGACCTGGGCGGCCAGGGCGGGCGGCTCGCGGCCCCGCCGGACGGGCCCGGCTTCGACTACGCCGCGCCGCTGCCGGTCCCGTCCCAGTCCGGCCTGTACGACGGGTTCGACGGCTTCGACCGCCACGTGCACCTGATCGCCCCGGAGGGCGCGGAGGGTGCGGCGGGCGAGCCGGCCGGGCCCGACGACGGCACCAAGGGGCTCGCCGTCCTCTTCTGCGACCTGGACGGCTTCAAGTCGATCAACGACCGGTTCGGGCACAACGCGGGGGACGCGGTGCTCATCGAGGTCGCCCGCCGGCTGACCAGCGGGGTGCGCGACGGGGACACGGTGGCCCGGCTCGGCGGCGACGAGTTCGTGGTCCTGGCCGACGGGCTCGGCCGCGCGGACGCCGAAGATCTTGCGGTCCGGTTGCGGAACGCCATCATTCCGCCGATTCGTGTCGACGGCCGCGCGGTGCGCGTGGGGGCCAGTTTCGGCATCGGATGGGCGCACTGCGGGATGACCGCGGAAGAAGTGCTGCGCTCCGCTGACCAGCGGATGTACGTAGAGAAAAGGTCTCGGGCCAAGCAGCACCGGCGGGCCGGCTGACCGGTGGGGAGCGCCGTGTTCCCCGGTGCCGGTGAGGTCAAGGCCACGTCTTCGGGGTTCTCGCAGCGGGTACGCTCGCCCCGGTAAGCAAACGCGTAGGGAGTGATCAGGGATGGCGCCCGGCAACAACGGCGCGAGCACCACGCCCGAGGACGACGATCCGTTCGGCTATCTGTACGCCGACGGACAGGCGGCCGGGGCGACCCCGCCCAGCGGCGGGGGTGGCGGCTACGGCTACCCGAGTCCCCGCTCCTCGTACCACCACGTCCGCGCGGTCGGTGAACGCCAGTACGGCGGCCAGCAGCAGACCCAGTACGGCCAGCAGGCTCCGTACGGGCAGCAGCAGGCCCCGCAGCAGCAGACGGCCGCGTACAACCAGCCGAACGCCTACTACCAGGCGCCCGAGACGCTGCCCGGTGGTGGCGCCCCGACCCAGCCGGGCGCGCAGCAGCCCGGGCGCGGCGGTGGCGGCCGGGGCCGCGGGCCGAACACGAAGGCGCTGCTGATCGGCGCGGTCGCCGTCGTGGCGGCCGTGGTGATCGGTATCGGCGTCGCGATGATGAGCGCGGACTCCGGCGACGACAAGGGCGAGGCCGGCTCCAAGCCGAGCGGCGGCTCGCAGACGGTGGAGCCCAGCGCGACGCCGTCCAAGTCCGCCCCGGCCGGCCCGGCCGACCTGCCGAAGACCGACGCGAAGGCGCTGAAGCTGGACGGCGGCACCACCACGGCCTCCGACGTCCAGGGCGCGAAGGCGGCCGGCGGGGTCTACGTCGCGGGCTTCAGCCAGGTCGGCGCGAGCGTGACCTGGACGGTCAACGACATCCCGAAGGACGGCGCGTACCGGCTGTACGTGAACTACGGGGTGCCCGGCAAGGACTCCGACGCCACGATCAACGTGAACGGCACGAAGCAGACCCGGCCGCTGAACATGGACAACTTCGCCCACGCCAAGGAAGGCGACTGGGAGAAGGGCTGGACGAACACGTGGGCCATCGTCCAGCTCACCAAGGGGACGAACGCGATCGCGGTCTCCTGCGAGCAGGGCAACACCTGCAACGCGAACATCGACCAGATGTGGCTGGCCAAGGACAAGTAGGGACGCCGGGGACGGATCAGGCCGCGTCGGCCTGATCCGTCACCCGCACCTCGCCGACGAGCCGCTCGTACGTCGCCCGGTCGAACTCGCCCGCCACCGGCGCCACCACCGTGGCCGCCGACAGCGCGACCGCGCGGGCCAGCCGTTCGGGCCAGGTCAGTTTCTCCACGTAGCCGCAGAGCAGGCCCGCGACCGCGGAGTCGCCGGCGCCCGTGGGGTTGCCGTCGAGGCGGGCGGGGGGCGGCGCCTGCCAGGTGCCGTCCGGGGTGAGGGCTCGTAGTCCCTGGGCGCCGAGCGAGGCGACGACGGCGTGCGCGCCGCGCCTGCGGGCTTCCTTCATGGCCACCGACGGCTCGTGGGAGCCGGTGAGTTCGGCCAGTTCGTCCGCGTTCGGCTTCACGAGGTCGGGGCGGGCCGCGATGCCGCGGCGCAGTGGTTCGCCGCTGGTGTCGAGCAGCACCGGGACCGAGGCGGTGCGGGCCGCGCGGATCAGCGTCGCGTAGGCGCCGACCGGGACGCCCGGCGGCAGGCTGCCGCAGAGCGCCACCGCCGAGGCGGAGCCGAGCAGTCGCCCGTACGTCTCCTGGAAGGCGGCCCATTCGGCGGCGGAGACCAGCGGGCCCGGTTCGTTGAGCTGGGTCGTGTCGCCGGTCGAGGCGTCGACCACCGCGACCGTGCGGCGGGTCTGCCCGGCGACGGGGACCAGGGCGTCGAACAGGCCGTCGGCGCCCCGCAGTTGTTCCTGGAGCGTGCGGCCGGTGGCGCCGCCGACGAACCCGGTCACCGTCACCTCGTGGCCGAGGGCGGCGAGCACCCGGGCCACGTTCAGGCCCTTGCCGCCCGGCCGTTCGGTGACGTCGGTGACGCGGTGCGAGGCGTGCGGACGCAGCGCCCCGACCCGGTAGGTGATGTCGAGCGCGGTGTTCAAGGTGACCGTGAGGATCACAGGACCTCACCCCCCGATGGATGGCGCGTACGTGCGGTAACGCTTCACGGGGGCCGATCATGCCAAAGTCACGGCGGTTGGCCCAGCCGCGGGGCCGACCGCCGTGCCGTTCACGCCAGGTGCGGGCCGACGATCCACTCGCCCTTGCGCATGACGCCCTTGAGCTCGAACTCCGCGTCCAGGACCACGAGGTCGGCGTCCTTGCCGGGCTCCAGTGAGCCCACGGTGTCGTCGATGCCGAGGAGCCGGGCCGGGTTGGCGGAGATCGCCCGGACGATGTCCTCCACGGGGAGCCGGTCGACGGTCGCGGCGCGCTTGAACGCCCGGTCCAGGGTGAGCGTGGACCCCGCGATGGAGCCGCCCTCGACGAGCCGCGCCACGCTCTCCTTCACCTCGACCTCCATCGGGCCGAGCATGTAGCGGCCGTCGCCGAAGCCGGCCGCGTCCATCGCGTCGGTGATGAACGCGACCCGCTCGCCGCCCTTGTGGTGGAAGGCGAGCTGAAGGGCGGCCGGGTGCAGGTGCGTCCCGTCGTTGATCAGCTCGACGGTGATCCGCTCGTCCTCCAGGAGTGCCGCGATGGGGCCCGGCGCGCGGTGGCCGAGCGGCGGCATCGCGTTGAACAGGTGCGTGGCGACGGTGGCGCCCGCGTCGATGGCCTGGACCGTCTGCTCGTACGTGGCGTCGGTGTGGCCGATCGCGGCGATCACGCCCTGGTCGGCGAGGAGGCGTACGGAGTCCAGGCCGCCGGGCAGCTCGGTGGCGAGGGTGACCATCTTGGCGCGGCCGCGCGCGGCGTCGACCAGCTTGCGGACCTCGGCCGGGTCGGGGTCGCGCAGCAGCGTCTCGTCGTGGGCGCCCTTGCGGCACGGCGAGATGAACGGGCCCTCGAAGTGGATGCCCGCGATCTCGCCCTGCTCGGCCAGCTCGGAGAGGAGCCCGGCGCGCTGGGTCAGGAAGTCCGTCTCGCCGGTGACGAACGAGGGGACGACGGTCGTCGTGCCGTGCAGCCGGTGGGTGTGGATGCCCTTGAGGATCTCCTCGACCGTGCCGGAGGTGAAGGAGGCGCCGCCGCCGCCGTGGTTGTGCATGTCGACGAAGCCGGGCACCACCCAGTGGCCGGAGAGGTCGACGGCGGGCGTGCTCTCGGGGGCGCTGCCCGCGATCCTCGTACCGTCGACGATGACGCGTCCGTCGGTGACGGTCCCGGTGGGCAGTACCACCCGGGCGCCCGCGAGCACCTTTGCTGTGGCCATCAGGCGGTTACCTCCGCGGTGTCGGTGGATGTGCGGTCGAGCAGGTCCCAGGCGAGCAGACCCGCGCCCAGGCATCCGGCGGTGTCGCCGAGGACGGCCGGGACGATCGTGGGGAGCGTCTGGAACGTCACGCGCTCCGCGACCGCCGCCCGCAGCGGTGTGAACAAGGTTTCCCCGGCTTCGGCCAGACCGCCACCGATGATCATGGTGTGCGGGTCCAGCAGGGTGAGCGCCAGGACGAGCCCGTCGGCGAGCGCGTCCACGGCGTCCTGCCAGACCTTCGCGGCGAGCGGGTCCCCGGCGGCGACGGCGCGCGCGCAGTGCGCCGCGGTGGCCTCCTCGTCGCCGCTCGCGGCCCGCCAGGCCAGGGTGACGGCGGAGGCCGACGCGTACCGCTCCAGGCAGCCGCGCTGGCCGCAGCCGCAGGGGAGCCCGCCGGGGCGCACGACGACGTGGCCGATCTCGCCGGCCGAGCCGTGCGCGCCGGGCTCGATGCGGCCGTCGATGCCGATGGCGCCCGCGATCCCGGTGCCCAGCGGCATGAACAGGAACCGGTCGGCGTTCTTGCCCGCGCCGAGCCGGCCCTCGCCGAGGCCGCCGGTGCGCACGTCGTGGCCGAGCGCGACGGGCAGGGCGCCGAGCCGCTCGCTGAGCAGGGCCCGCATCGGCACGTCCCGCCAGCCGAGGTTGGCGGCGAAGACGGCGACGCCGGCCGCCTCGTCGACGACGCCCGGCACGGCGACGCCGGCCGCGAGCGCGGGCCGGCCGAAGTGCTTCTCGCCGTGGGCGCGCAGTTCGGCGGCGAAGCCGAGTATCGTCTCGACGACCGCGTCGGGGCCGCGTTCGCGCAGCGTCGCCCGGCGCGCCTGGTGCAGCAGCGTGCCGTCCGCCCCGACCAGGGCGGCCTTCATCCCGGTGCCGCCCACGTCCAGGGCGATGACATGTTCCACGCCGCACAGTGTCGCGCGAACACCCTTGAGAGGTCTAGTCCATTCGCAGGGATCTTGTGGGGGACCGCCCTGTTGCCGAGCCGGGAACCGGGGTGGTGTAGACCTTAGGGTTCGGGCCTGGGGGACCCCCGGGGGACCCGCGGATCATCACGTGACACACGTGACACACGGACGAGGGTGGGAACAGCGGTGCAGCGGCACATCACCGGGCTGATCGCGGCGGCTGCCGCACTGGGCATGGCGGGCGCACTCACCGCCTGCGGCGGCGCGGGGTCGGACGACGTCACGCTGAAGCTGGTCGCCGCCGACTACGGCGACTCCGCGGGCAACAGCTCGCAGAAGTACTGGGACAAGCTCGCCGCCGCGTACGAGAAGGACCACGAGGGCGTGCGGATCGACGTCGACGTCTACTCCTGGAACGACGTCGACGCCAAGGTCAAGACGATGGTCGCCGACGGCCACGCCCCCGACATGGCGCAGATCGGCGCCTACGCGGACTACGCGGCGGCCGACAAGCTCTATCCGGTCGGCGACCTGCTCGACGTGCCGACCCAGGCCGATTACCTCTCCCAGCTCGCCGACGCGGGCAAGATCGACAGCACCCAGTACGGCATGCCCTTCGCCTCCTCCACGCGGCTGCTGTTCTACAACAAGAAGCTCTTCAAGGACGCCGGGATCACCCCGCCCACCACCTGGGCCGAGCTGGCGGCCGACGCCAAGGCGCTCAAGGCCGACGGGGTGAAGATCCCCTACGCGCTGCCGCTGGGCCGCGAGGAGGCCCAGGCCGAGACCATGATCTGGATGCTGAGCGGCGGCGACGGCTACACCGACGACGTCGGCTCGTACACGATCGACTCCAAGCAGAACGTCGCGACGTTCGACTGGCTGAAGAACGACCTCGTCGGCAAGGGCCTGACCGGTCCCACCGCGCCCGGCAGCCTCAACCGGGCCGCCGCCTTCGCCGCGTTCGCCAAGGGCGAGGTCGGCATGCTCAACGGCCACCCCACGCTGATGCAGATGGCCGCGAAGCAGGGCGTCGAGTACGGCACCGTGCCGCTGCCGGGGCCGGACGGCCCGGCGAAGTCCACGATGGGCGTCGCCGACTGGATGATGGCCTTCAAGCAGAACGGTCACCGCAAGGAGGTCGGCGACTTCCTCAACTACGTCTACAGCGAGAAGAACGTCCTGGAGTTCTCCCGCGAGTACAACCTGCTGCCGGTCACCAACAGCGCCTCCGAGGCCATGTCGGGCGCCGAGCGGGACAAGAAGCTCTGGCCGTTCCTGGCGAGCCTCACCAACTCCGAGATCTACCCCGTCGGCAAGACGTCCTGGGCCTCCGTCAGCGCCGACATCAAGGACCAGATCGGCGCGGCCGTCTCCCCGGACAGCAGCGCCGGCGCCGTGCTCGGCCGGATCCAGAACCAGGCGGCGGCCGCGGAAGCCGCCGAGTAGCGTGACGGGCATGGAATCGCCGGAGCCGCCGCAGTCGCTGGGGGAGCGCGAGCGGGCGGTGCTCGCCTTCGAGGGGCGGGGCTGGCCGTCGCCGGGCGCCAAGGAGCGGGCCATCCGCGAGGAGCTGGACCTCGCGCCGGTCCGCTACTACCAGGTGCTCAACGCCCTCCTGGACGATCCGCGGGCGCTCCGCCTCGCCCCGGTGACCGTGAACCGGCTGCGGCGCGTGCGGGAGGGCAAGCGGTCCGAGCGGTGACGCCCGGCGCGTGGCGCGGGGCCGGGGTCCGGGAAACCGGGGCGCGGATAGGGTCGGGTGCATGGTGAGCCATGAGGACGACCTTCTGACCCCGACCACCTCCGCCGGCCGTGACGGGCTGGCCGCCATCGTCGCCCGCCCGTCGCGCAGCGTCATCGCCGTGGACTTCGACGGGACGCTCGCGCCGATCGTCGCCGACCCGGAACAGGCCCGCGCCCACCCCGACGCCGTACCGGCGCTGGCCGCGCTGGCGCCCCGGGTCGCCTCCGTCGCCGTCATCACCGGACGCCCCGCGGGGGTCGCGGTGCGGCACGGGGGGTTCGCGGGCGTGCCCGGCCTCGAACACCTCGTCGTCCTCGGGCACTACGGCGCCGAGCGGTGGGACGCGGTCAGCGGCACCGTCAGCGCGCCCGCGCCGCATCCCGGGGTCGCCGCGGTGCGCTCCGAACTCCCCGGGGTGCTCGAAGAGTTCGGGCTGTGGCACGACACGTACGTGGAGGAGAAGGGGCGGGCCGTCGCGGTCCACACGCGGCGGGCGGCCGATCCGCAGGGAGCGTTCGAGACGCTGCGTGAGCCGCTCGGGGCGTTGGCCGCGCGGCACGGGCTTGTCGTGGAGCCCGGCCGGATGGTGCTCGAGCTGCGGCCGCCGGGGGTCGACAAGGGGGTGGCGCTCACGGAGTACGTCCGTGAGGTGGGCGCCGAGTCGGTTCTCTACGCCGGGGACGACCTGGGGGACCTGCCCGCGTTCGCGGCGGTCGAGAAGTTGCGGCTGGAGGGGGTGGCGGGGGTGCTTGTCGCGGCCGACACGGTCATTTCTGAGCTGGCCGGTCGGGCGGACCTCGTCCTCGACGGTCCCTCCGGGGTAACGGCCCTCCTCCACCACCTGGTCACCAGAACGGCCCCCCCGGCATAACTCCGCCATTCCCCGCCGCCCCGGCGCGGGCTGGTCGCGCAGTTCCCCGCGCCCCTGAAAGCGCACTTCGTGCGCCCCGTTTTCGCCTGCGGGCCGGTGGGGCTTCTCGCGCAGTTCCCCGCGCCCCTCAAAGCGCACTTCGTGCGCCCCCGTTTTCGTCTGCGGGCCCGGTGGGGGCCGGTCGCGCAGTTCCCCGCGCCCCTGAAGGCATGCGCTACGCGCAGCCTTCCCCGATGAGATGGCGATCGAAGGCGTCCCCGGCGGCGGTGTCCAGGAGCTGCCCGGTCAGTTCGGTGATCCACGGTTCGAGACTGGCGATCAGCCCCGGGGTGAACGC
>NZ_JBEXOS010000016.1:0-122797 GCF_040611655.1 Streptomyces sp. NPDC006552 | reverse complement strand
CGAGGAGCAGGTGGCGACGAGGTCGCCGAGGCCCGCGAGTCCGGAGAAGGTCAGCGGGTCGGTGCCCGCCCGGGGCCACCGCCCAACTGTGGCCGACGGGCCTCGCTGCGCGCCCCGGCACCCTTGTGCCGTACGCCGTCCGTGTAGTCCGCTGGGCCGCATGGGGAAGAGGAGCAAGGCCGCACTGACCGCCACCCTTGTCGCGGGGTCCCTTCTGACGGGCGTACCGCAGGCCGGGGCGGACGCCGCCGCGCGGAGCGGCGACGGTGCGCCACCGCCGACCGGGAGCGCGCTCCTGTCCGGGATCGACCTGGACACGGTGACGATCCCGCAGTTGCAGGCCCGCATGGCGAAGGGCTCGCTGACCGCCTCGGCGCTGACCCGGGTCTATCTGCGCCGGATCGAGGCCATCGACCCGAAGCTCCACGCGGTCCTGCGCACCAGCCCGACGGCCCTGCGGCAGGCGGCGGCCAGCGACGCACGGCACCGGCGCGGCAGCACCCTCGGGCCCCTGGACGGCATCCCCGTCCTGCTCAAGGACAACGTGAACACCCGGGACATGGCGACGACCGCCGGCTCCCTCGCCCTCGCCGGGGCCCCGCCCGCCACCGACGCCGCCCTGGTGACCCGGCTGCGTGCGGCGGGCGCGGTGATCCTCGGCAAGACCAACCTGTCCGAGTGGGCCAACTTCCGCGCCGCGAAGCCCACGTCGGGCTGGTCGGCGGTGGGCGGGCAGACCGCCAACCCCTACGTCCTGGACCGCAATCCGTGCGGCTCCTCCGCCGGGTCGGCCGCCGCGCTCGCCGCGTCCCTGGCCCAGGTGGCGATCGGCACCGAGACGGACGGCTCCATCGTGTGCCCGGCCGGTATGAACGGCGTCGTCGGACACAAGCCGAGCCTCGGCCTGGTCAGCCAGGAGGGTGTGGTGCCGATCTCCGCCGAACAGGACACGGCCGGGCCCATGGCACGCAACGTGACCGACACGGCGCTCACCCTCTCGGTGCTGCGCGGGGACGGGCGCTCGCGCGGACCGGCTCCTGCCGCCACCGGCCTGCGCGGGAAGCGGATCGGTCTGTGGCGGCTGCCCTCGCTCGGCGCCGCCGTGGACGCGGCGATGACGCGTACGGCGGACAAGCTGCGCCGGGCCGGAGCCACCGTCGTCGAGGTGACGCCCCCGTACCAGGAACGCCTCGCCGAACTCGAATTCCCGGCGCTGCTCAGCGAGTTCCACCAGGACATCGACGCCTACCTCAGGACACGCCGAGGCCCCCGGAACCTGGCCGAGTTGATCGCGTTCAACCGGTCCCACCCCGAGGAACAGAGCTGTTTCGCCGGGCAGGAGCTGTTCGAGCAGGCCCTCGCCGCGCCCGCGACCACCGACCCCGGATACCGGGCCGTGCGCGCCGAACTGGCGGACCTGTCCCGCCGGTCACTCGACGAGATCCTGGCCGCCCGCGGCCTGGACGCCATCGCCGCGCCCACGAACCCACCCGCCTGGACCACGGACTGCGCCCGCGGCGACAACGACGTCATCCCGTCCTCCACGCCGGCGGCCGTAGCCGGGTATCCGTCCCTCTCGGTGCCCGCCGCCACCGTCGACGGACTCCCGGTCGGCCTGCTCCTGATGGCGGGCGACCACCAGGACACCGCCCTGCTCTCCCTGGGGGCCGCGGTGGAACACCGGCTGACGGCCTGGCGCGCCCCGCACTACCTGCCGACGAGCGGCCCCGGCGCCCAGCGGTGAGAACGGCCTGAGCGGCCGCCACCCCGGCCACCACTGCTGGTGGCCGGGGCGAGCAGCCGCTCATGTACCGCAGGGCGCTCGGTCAGTGGTCGTGACCGAAGTCGTGGTCGAAGTGGCGGTCGAAGCGGAAGGCAGCGTCCTTGCTGAAGCCGCCGGCCACCGCGCCGCTGTTCGTGACGCCGAGCGGGCCGCCCACGTTCGAGTCGTGCCGGCCGGCCAGCCAGCCCTCGCTGTGGTACCTGCCCTCACCGCTGACGTCGGGGCCGTCGAAGGCCGCGGCAGGGCCGGCCGCCAGGAATCCGGCGACGGTGGCCACGGCGAGGGCGGTTGCGATGCGATGCTTCACTGTTCTCTCCTTCTGTGGAAAAGCGGCGATCTCTTTCACAAAAGGACTCCGGACGCGCGGCTGCATCTTCTCGTGGTCCACATGGCCTACGTACGGCTCGCCGGGGCCACGGTCGGCCTCATCCGTAGAGGGAACGGGCCCCCGGGCTGTCGCCCTTGAAGCGCTGCCCCGCGGCGATCTCCTCGCCCACCACCGTCCAGGCGGTCTCGTCGTCCTGGAAGGGCAGCGGGTCGACGGAGCCGGTCTCCCGGCCGATCCGCTCGACCTCGGCCTCCAGCCGCTCGAAGTCGGCCTCCTCGCCGTCCTCGCCGCCGCTGAAGGTGAACTCCTCCAGCAGGCGCTGGAACCGGACGGTGACCTGGACGAGGGAGGAGACGTCCGTGTGCAGGACCATCGCCGTCTCCTCGTCGGGGTCGAAGGCGTGCACCGCGCCGGAGGCGGGGTCGAGCGCGAGGTGGGCGTTGAGCAGCCAGCCGATGACGGGCCAGCCGCCCGCGTCCTGCGGGGCGTCCTCGAACTCCTCCACGTCGACGACGTCCTGCACGAGCGGCAGCCGGCCGGTCTCCTCGTCGGGGGTCCGCAGCGCGAGCGTCCCGGTGGGGGCACCGACGGTCCCCAGCAGCCGGGCGCCCTCGGACTGCGCGGCGGACGGCGGGAAGGCGGTGGCGGGCAGGGTCGCGAGCCGGTCCTCGCCGAAGATCTCGACGAGTTCGCTGCGGGTGACGTCGAATAGCACTGCCGGAACTCCGAACTCGGCGGCGGCATGGGCGCCGTGGGACTTTTTTACGGGGGGAAAGCGGTCACGGGAGGAGCGGCGCGGATCGATCCGCTTCTGGCGGCCGCAAGGGCACTGCGCCGCTCATCTGCCCTCTTATGGAGTGAACTTGTTGTCCGAGGGCGAGAGGTCCATCACTGTATCAGTGCGTCCGCCGGCGTGGCCGTTCTGGTCCCATTGGTCGTGCAGCCACTTGACGTAGGCGCGGTGCTCCCGGTCTTTCTTGTACTTGCTGAGGTCTTGGCCGTCCGGGCCCTTTTCGTGCTGGTCGTATTTCTGGCTGTGGGTGACCTGGAGATCGTCGCGGAATTCCCGGGCGAGGTACTTGTCGCACTTGGGGTTCTTCTGGCAGGGCTCGCGTTCCGTATACAGCTCGCCGACATTTCCTTCGTGTCCCTTTTTGATCAAAGGGTGGCCGATGGAACGTTCGGAGTGTGCCTCGCCGCTGGCGCCGACCAGGATGAAACGGTTCCCCTTGCCGTCGTCGTGGAGCGCCGACGCGTAGTTGCCGCCGGGGACATAGGAGTCGCGGCGTTCGCTGCGGTTGGCGTAGCGGCCGAGCTGGGTGGCGCGGGCCAGTTCGGTGGAGCCGGGGGCGACCTTCGTGGAGCTGACCGTGCCGCTCTTGCCGCGCTTGTTCTTGCGCTGCTTCTCCGTGTTGTTCCACGGGTACCAGGCTTTGTCGCCGAGTATGTCGTTCACGCCGGAGGAGTCGTTGTGGGCGACGGGAGTGGTGGTCCCGTTCGGGTGCAGCTGGCGGATCGTACCGTCGTCGCTCAGCAGGTACATGGGGGTGCCGTCGTCGCGCTTGGGCTTCTTGACGTCGACCCGGTCGACCTCGTCGCGGACGTCGTGGTCCTTGCGCTTCTGGTGCCGCGAGGCCGCCTTCACCCGGTCGGGGATGGTGTCGGTGACGTGGTCGGCGGCCTTCTTGGAGGCCTTCTCCATCACGTCGAAGGCGCCCTCCAGGATGCCGTCGAAGGACGCGGTCAGGGCGTCCTTGCCCTTGGTCCTGCCGAAGGAGCTCTTGGACTTGCTGAGGTGGATCCCGGACTGGCTGCTCATGTCGCTGCCGTGGCGGGAGACCTTGCCGGCGCCGTCCTCGAACTCGATGTGGTCGATCACCGTCCTCTTGCCCGCGCCGCCGCTGCCGGAGCCCTCGCCGTCGCTGTCACCCGCGGACGCCAGGTGCATGCCGCCCGGCTTGTCGCCCGGGTTGAAGGCGCCCTCGGCGAGGTCGAGGGTCAAGTCGGTGACCAGTTCCTGGAGTTTGCCGGTGACGGGCTCGGTGACCTTCGCGATGAGCGCGTCGACGATCTGCTCGACGGCCTCGTCGATGAGCCGCTTCACGATGGTGCGCATCAGCGCGATCTCACCGGCGGCGGCGGCCGCGGAGAGCCCCAGGGTGAAGGGGGCCGCGGCGAGTTCGGCGACGATGGTGCCGGCCAGGATGCCGAGTTCGACGCCCGCCTTCACCTTCAGGCCGCGGATGATCTGGCCGACGCCGTCACAGGCGTCCGCGAAGAGCCGGGCCACCTCGGGGATCTTCTCCAGGTGGTGGGTCTTCACGTAGGACCAGTGCTTCTGCATGGACTCCACGGCCCAGCCCTCGGAGGAGCCGAGGATGCGGGTCACCGCCTTGTCGGCGTCGCCGCCGCGGCCCTCGAACTGCTCGGCGAAGTCCCGCATGGACGTCGCCATCTCGAAATAGTCGTCCTCGTCGACGTTGGGCCAGCTGACCCCGATGAGATCGAGCGCCTCATCGATGATGCTCGGCAGTACCAGACCCATGCCCGTGCGCTCCGCTTCCCGTCGCCGACTGCCCCTCCTGACCCGGCAGGCGGAACAGGTTGTCAGGTGCACCAGAGTAGACCGGTCGTGGGCCGCTGCCCCGAACCGGGCCCGGTATCGCTGTGCGCGTACCGGAGTTGACCGGGCGTCACCGCCCGGCCGCGGTCACCGCGCCCGCAACCGTACGAGCGCCTCGTCCGTCCCCACCATCAGGTCGCCGTCCGCCGTGAAGGCGAGGGCGTGGGCCTGGCTGCCGGGGTGGAAGGTGCGCAGCCGGTCGTCGTCGAGGGTCCGGTGTTCGACCAGCCCGTCGGCCCAGGCGATCGCGAGAACGAGGCCGGCCCCGGTCGCCGCCACCGCCACCGCGGTCACGGCGCAGGCGCGGGTGGCCACCGGCTCGGGCAACGGGTCGGTGTGGGGCGCCCACACGCGTACGGTGCCGTCGGCGCCGCCGGTGTAGAGCAGGACGAGGGTGTCACCCTGCGCGGAGACGGGCAGGGCGGTCGCGGCGACGGCGGTGACGCGCCCGCGGTGCAGCGGGGCGGTCCGCGGCGCGGCGCCGGGGGCGAGCACGTGCACCGTTCCGGCGGCGTCCCCGAGGACGACGCCGTCCCCGGCAGCGGTCAGCGCGGTGATCGTGTCCTCCTGGCGCCGGGTGTACTCCTGCACGGAGTCGCGCAGTTGCTCGTGCGCCGAGGGGCCGTCGTCGAGGAGCGCGGCGATCCCCGTCGCCCGGGCGGACTCGGCGGCCCGCTGGGTGTGCAGCAGACCGTGCTGGTCGAGGACGCTGACGGTGCCGTCGCCGTGCTCGGCGAGGGCGCGGGCGCCGTGCGCCGCGTGCGGGAGGCGTCCGGTGGCGCCGGCGCTCTCCGCGTCGAGGACCCGGACGGTGCCCTGGTGGTCGGCGACGACGAGCTGCCCGTCCAGGGGGCCGGTGCCGGCCGCGAGCGCCCGGACGGGACCGGGCCAGGGCGGGGTGACGTCGCCGCGCACCCGGTTGCGGACGACGGTCCAGGAGGCGTCGCGGGCGGCGGCGGCGAGGGCGGCGGGCAGCCGCGGGTCCGCGGCGTCACCGAGGGCGGCGAGGAGGACCGCGGCCCGCTCGGCGGGCGGCTGTTCCCGGGTGAGGGAGGGGCCGGCCCGCAGCCAGGCGGCACGCAGTCCGCCGTGGCTCTCAGCGGAGCGCTCGTACGCCGTGGTGACGCTCCAGGGGTCGGCGGCGCAGACCGCCGCGGGGTCGTCCAGGTCGACCGGCCGCTCCGGTTCCGGTCCGGGCTCGGCGGGCTCGCCGGGGTGGGCGGCGTCCCAGGACTCGCGGCTCGCCGCGTCGGTCCACCGGGGCTCGTCCAGGTCCATGCGGGCGCAGGGCGCGGCGCTGAGCGTGCGTTCCCACTGCGTACCGGCGCGGACCTCGACCAGGACCCGGACGTGGTCCAACGCGGCCAGGTCGAGGGCGAGTTCGGCGAGCGGGCCGGGCTGTTCCGCGGCGTGCAGGTCGGGCAGCGCGATGACGGTGCGGCGCCGGTCGGCGGTGAGCGCGGCCAGCAGGTCGCCCGGGCTGCGGGCGGCGATGGACAGCTGTTCGCCGAGCATCCAGGCGGCGGTGGTCGGGGTCTGGCCGGGCAGGGGGACGAAGCCGTGGATGCGGCGCTCGCCGACGGTGCCGGGCCGGGTGCCGTGGGCGACCAGCCAGGCGAGCAGCCGCGACTTGCCGCTGCCCGCGGCGCCGGTGACCACGGCGAGGCCGGGGGCGCGCGGGTCGCCGAGCCAGGCGAGCAGACCGGCCGCGGCGGGCTCGCGGCCGGCGGCGGGCCGGGACCAGTGCGGGGCGGAGCCGGCGGTCATGCGGCCGCCTCCGGCCCGGCGCCCGGCCGTCGGCCCGTCACGGCCGGTCCTGCTGCGCGGCGTGGGTGATGAGTTCCCTGAGGCCGTCCTCGCGGGACTCGGCGGTGTCGCCGTAGTCGAAGCTGTGCGTGAACTCGGCGTGCGGCAGCACGGCTTGGAGCCAGGCGGCGCAGTAGTGGCCCGGCATCATGCACGGCTGGAGCTCGCAGTAGACGCGGTGGACCTGTTCGGGCTCCACCCCGGTGGCGGAGAGCTGCTGCCACAGCTGCTCCTCGGGGTGCATGCGGCCGGGGCCGGCCTGGGCGGTGACGATCTGCTTCGCGCCCGTCCTGTCGACGTATTCGAAGGCCGACGAGAAGGGGAAGTTGAGGCTGTGCCGGATGTCGTCGAGCACCCGCGGCCACCAGTTCTCCCGGTCGGCGACGGCCTCGGGGTCGATCTGCCGCAGCTCCTGGACGAGTCCGGAGAACGCCTCGGCGGCGGCGTGCAGTCCGTCGGAGGCGGCGATCTCGGGGAGGGCGCGGTCCAGGGCGGCGGCGCAGTGGGTGAAGGCGGCGATGTCCGAGTTCACGAAGAGGCCGGGTTCGTCGCGGCCGAGGAAGAGGGCGTACACGGAGCCGTCGGTGCGCACGCACAGGTGCGCCAGCCGGTCGGTGCCGAGGCGCACCCACTCCGCCCGGTCCCCCTGGAGGGCGACGCCGCGGTGGCCGGTGTACATGCCGAGGGTGGGTCCGTCGGTGTCGTCCGCCGCGATGAAGTACGGGCCGACGTGCAGCGGCACCCCGACCTGGGCGAGGTGGGCGCGGGCCGAGGCCGGCACGGTCCCGTACGCGGCGGGCACGCTGATGCGGCGCAGCCCCTGGGGGCCGAACTGGGCGACGGCGGGGTCCGAGGGGGACTCGGGCATCACAGACCTCTCGTGGTGACGGACTTACCGGCCCCACCCTATGCGCAGGCCCGACGGGTCCCGGAGGCCCCTGACGGGTCCGGGACGAGGCGGTGGCGCGGGCCGCCCGCCGGGCGGTCAGCCGATGAGCCGCAACTTGGTGGCGCACAGTCCGAGGCGGATGGTCTGGCCCCAGGTCAGCTCGATCGCGTCGCTCTCCATGCCGTCCCCGAAGGCGACGAGCCGCTCGGACTCCACGGTCACCGACAGCCGTGCCCCGGCCGTGAGTTCACCGGCGTTCAGCCGTGTCCCGGTGACGGGCGAGGGCCACGCCTCCCGTACGAACCAGGCGAGCCGGTCGTCCGTCGGTCCCGGCAGCCCGGCCGGTGCGGCCCGCTCCTGCCACACCGACCGCAGCCAGCCGGTCGCGCCCGTCCCCGTGCCGATCAGCACACCGGAGGAGGCCTGGGCCTCGACGGTACCCCTGTCACCGTCGAGGCCCAGGCGGTAGCGGGCGGTGCGGTGGCCGGCCGCACCGACGTAGATCTCGTTCAGCGCGACCAGCCGCTGGGTGTCGTCCGTGACGGCCTCGACCATGGTCAGTTCGTGCACGCCGGTCGCCGGAGAGAATGCCGCGGGCAGCAGGCGAGCCGCGGCGTCGGGGCGGTGGCGCACCAGGACGCCGGGGTTGCGGCCGGGGTCGGTGTCGATCCCGAGCACCGGCTGGGCCCCGACGTACTGGGCGACGTTGGCCACGAGCCCGTCCTGTCCGACGACCACGACGGCGTCCTCGGGGCCGAACGGGAACCGGTCGAGGTCCGCCCGTTCCACCTGGGCGCGCCGCCAGTTCAGCGGCACCGCCGCCGCCACCTCGGCGAGCGCCCGCCGCGCCCGGTGGTGGCGCTCGGCCACGTCGTCGATGGACCGGCCGCGCGAGGAGAGGAAGAAGGCCGCCTGCCCGTGGGTGCCGTGCCGGGCCACCAACTCCTCGTACTCCGTGGTGCGGTGGACCAGGACGGCGCGCGGTGCGAGGCTCACGCGTCCGGCTCCTGGTGCGCGCCGAGCCGCGCGAGCAGCCCGGTCAGCACGTCCGGGGAGACGGTGACGCTGTCGATGCGGGGCAGGTTCTCGGCGAGGCGGGTGCCGGTCAGGGCGTGCAGGGTCGCCAGGTCGGCCTCGCCGTGCACCCGCAGCCAGGACGCCTGCGCCTGGGCGCGGGCCTCGCCCGCCTCGCGGGCGGCTTCGGCCTGCGCCCGGGCGAGCCGGACGGCCCGGTCCGCCTCGGCCCCGACCCGGACGGCGTCGGCGGCCGCCTTCTCCTCGGCCTCGCGCCGGCTGTTGGCGCCGCGCTGTTCGACCAACTGCTCCTCGCGCCGGGCCAGTTCGATCTGGCTGGCCAGTTCGTTCTCGGCGATGGCACGCTCGCGTTCCACGGCGACCGCGCGGCGCTCGTAGGTGGCGCGGTCGGCCTCCTGCTGGATGAGTTCGCGGGCCGGGGTGCGCAGCGCCCGCTCCACCTCGGGTTCGGGGCGCAGTGCCATGACGCGGACGGCGACGATCTCGATGCCGGTGGCGGGCAGCCGCGGCTCCCCGCCCAGGCCCTGGGTGACGCGCTCACGCACGGCGGGGACGCCGTCGGTGAGGGCCGCGGCGAGCGGGGTGCGGGCGAGCACGTCGAGGGCGTGCTGCTGGGCGCTCTCGGTCAGGAGCGTGGCGAGCTGCTCCAGCGGGGCGCCGCGCCACACACCGGTGTCGGGGTCGACGGAGAAGTCGAGCCGTTCGGCGGCGACGGCGGGATCGGCGACCCGGTAGGTGACCGTGGCCTGCACGGCCACGTCCTGGAAGTCGGCGGTACGGGCGTGGAAGGTCATCGCCAGTTCCCGGTCGTCCACCGGGACTTCCGACAGGGCGGCGGTCAGCGGCCGGAACCAGAAACTCAGTCCCGTCCCGTCATGGGCGAGCTGCCCCGAACGGTGGTGCCGTACGTGGGACGTGGGCGCGGCCCGCAGATGGCGCCAGCCGAAGCGCCTGGTGATGTCGGCCATGGGATTCCCCCGATCGCAATGATTTGAGTCAATGAGACCTTAAATAGACGGACCTCTTGTCGTCAAGGGGACGACAAGAGAGGCCGGCCGGTGCGGTCCGGTGGCCGCGCGTGGGCTTGCTACGCTGCGCATGCCTCCCGTGGGGGAAGCCGGTGCGAATCCGGCGCTGTCCCGCAACGGTGTACGCGGCTCGTCAAGGGCCGCGTGAGTCCGATCACCCACGGCAGGCGTGCCACCCGTCGACCGCTCGCCGTGGACTGCGAGCAGGGACCCCGGAGCCTGCGGGCCCTCCTGGCGCCCTGCACGCGCCGCCGGCGGCACCAGCCCGCAGGACGTGCGCCCGCCGTGACCGCCACTCCCACCGCCCCCTCGCCCGTCGCGCGTGGCCGCATACCCACCGGCCCGCTGGCGGCCGGGCTCGTTCTCGTCCTGCTCGGCTCCCTCGTCTGCGGGGTGGGCCTCGGGGCGACCGGGATGAGCTGGGACGACGTACTGCGGTTCCTGTGGGCGGGGTTGAGCGCAGGACCGCTCGCCGCCGACGACGCGGCGGGCTACACCATCGTGTGGGAGATCCGCTTCCCCCGGGTCGTCCTCGCGGCCGTGGTCGGCGCGGGGCTGGCCGCGGTCGGCGTCGCGGTGCAGGCGCTCGTGCGCAACGCCCTGGCCGACCCCTTCGTCCTCGGCATCTCCTCGGGCGCGGCCGTCGGCGCCAACGCGGTCATCCTCTTCGGCGCCCTCGCCGGACTCGGCGTCTGGGCACTCTCCTTCTCCGCCTTCCTCTCCGCCCTCCTCGCGACCCTCGTCGTCTACGCGGTCGCCCGCTCCCCGCTCGGCCTCAGCCCGCTCCGGCTCGTCCTGACCGGCACGGCGCTCGCCTACGGCTTCCAGGCCGTCACCACCGTCATGGTCTTCGGCGCCGAACGCGGAGAGGCGGCGCGCGCCGCGATGATGTGGCTGCTCGGCAGCCTGGGCGGGGCGACCTGGCCGAAGGTGCCGGCGGCGGCCGCGACGGTGGCGGCGGGCTGGGTCTGGCTGCGGCTGCGGGCGGGCTCACTCGACGCGCTCTCGATGGGCGACGAGACGGCGTCCGCGCTGGGGGTCCCGCCGGACCGGCTGCGCCGGGAGCTGTTCGTGGTGACGGCGGCCGTGACGGGCACGGTCGTCGCGGTCAGCGGGGCGATCGGATTCGTCGGGCTGATGGTCCCTCACCTCGTCCGCATGCTGGTCGGCGCCTCGCATGCGCGGGTGCTGGCCGTCGCGCCGCTCGCCGGCGCGGTCCTGCTCGTCTGGGCCGATCTGCTGTCGCGGGTGCTGCTCGCCCCGACGGAGCTTCCCGTGGGCGTGGTCACGGCCGCCCTCGGCGTGCCCATGTTCCTGCTGCTCATGCGGCGCGGCGGCCACGCGCTGACCGGCCGCTGACCACACCCGCTCGCATCCGTGCCGAAGTGACGATCTGGAGGAAAAGACGTGCGGCTTGACGTCGAAGGTGTTTCCGTCGAGGTGGCGGGCGCGCGACTCGTCGACGAGGTCACCCTCGACGCGCCCGCCGGGACCTTCGTGGGGCTCGTCGGACCCAACGGCAGCGGGAAGTCGACCCTGCTGCGGTGCGTCTACCGGGCGCGGCGGCCCGACGCGGGGTGCGTCAGGGTCGAGGACGAGGACGTCCACGGCATGGCGCCACGGGCCGCGGCGCGGGTGCTCGCCGCGCTGCCGCAGGAGACAGCGGCGGAGTTCGACTTCACCGCGGCCGAGGTCGTCGCGATGAGCCGCCTGCCGCACCGCGACCGCGACGCCGCCCGCGACCGGCACATCTGTCGGGGCGCGATGGAGCGGGCCGGCGTCGCCCACCTGGCCGCCCGCGGCTTCCGGTCCCTGTCCGGCGGTGAGAAGCAGCGGGTGCTCATCGCCCGCGCGCTCGCCCAGGAGCCCCGGGTCCTTGTCCTGGACGAGCCCACCAACCACCTCGACATCGCCCACCAGCTCGACGTGTTGCGCCGGGTCCGCGCCGGCGGCCCGACCGTGCTCGCCGCGCTCCACGACCTCAACCTCGCCGCCGCCCACTGCGACCGCCTCCACGTGCTGCACCACGGCCGGGTCGTCGCCTCGGGCCCCCCGGACGAGGTCCTCTCCCCGCAGCTCCTCGCCCAGGTCTTCGCCGTCCGCGCACACCGGGTGCGCCACCCCGCGACCGGTGCCACGCAGTTCCTCTTCACTCCCCTGCACCCCTGACGCCCGCTTCCGAAAGGCTTGTTGTGCGCACCCTCCTGTCCTCCGCCTCGCTCGGCCTCGCCGCCGCCCTCACCCTGACCGGCTGCGGCGCCCAGGTCGCCTCCGACGACAAGGCCGCGCGCCCCCGGGCGGTGACCGTCTCCAACTGCGGCGAGAAGGTCACCTTCGACACCCCTCCCCGGCGGGTCGTCACCAACGACGTCGGCATCACCGAGCTGATGTTCGCGCTCGGCCTGGAGGACCGGATGGCGGGGTACGTCATGCCCGCCGACAAGGGTTCCCTCGCCGGTCTGCCGTACCGGGACGCGTACGCCAAGGTGAAGTGGCTCTCCAAGGACCGCGTCACCAAGGAGATCGCCCTCGCCGCCCACGCCGACCTCGTCTTCGCCGGCTGGAACTACGGGTTCAACGAGAACGCGCTCACCCCCGGCGACCTCCACAAGGCGGGCATCGGCACATATCTGCTCACCGAGTCCTGCCGCAACGCCCGCACCGGCACCTCGCGCGGCATCATGCCGCCGCTCGACGCGCTCTACACGGACCTGGCGAACCTCGGCCGGATCTTCGGCGTCGAGGGCCGGGCCCGGAAACTGGTCGCGCAGTACCGGGCAAGGGTCGCCGCCGTCCGCGCGAAGGCTCCGGAAGAGGCGCAGAAGCCCTCGGTCTTCCTCTACGACAGCGGCCAGGACCAGCCCTTCACCGCGGGCCGCTACGCCGCGCCGGAGCAGATCATCAGCGAGGCCGGGGGCGTCAACCTCCTGCACGACCTCAAGGACTCGTGGACCACGGTCGGCTGGGAGACGGTCGTCGAACGGAACCCGGACGTCATCGTCGTCAACGACTACGGTTCGACGAGCGCGGCACAGAAGAAGAAGTTCCTGCTCTCCTACCCGCCGCTGCGCGACGTCTCCGCGGTCAAGCACCGGCGGATCTTCACGCTGGACTACGCCGACCTCGTGGAGAGCCCGCGCAACCCCGCGGCGATCGAACGCCTCGGCGCCTACTTGCGCGAAGGCGCCGGCCGGTCCTGACGGACCCGGGGGGGCCGGAGCGCGTCCGCCCCCCCGCCGCCGGACCGGCGCCTACTGCACCGCCCCGTCCGGGATGCACACGTATCCGGCGCCCCAGGCGTTGCGTTCGACATGGCTGGGTTCGGCGGAGCGCAGGCAGAAGATCCAGGCCTCACGGTAGGAGGGGTCGGTCAGGATCAGCTCCCGTTCGTCCTCGTCGACGCGGTGCAGGCTGTCGTACGCCTCGTTCGACAGGAGGACCGTGCCAGGAGCGGCCGGCCCGGGGCCGGCGGCGAGGGCAGGGGCGGACCAGGCGACGGACGCGGCCAGGGCCAGGACGACGGCGCCGGTGGCGGTGGCCGTAGTGGTGCGGATTCGCATGGGGATCTCCCGGATCAGGTGGCTCCGAGGACTTCGGAGACGACAGGTCATCGCCTGCTCAACACCGGGACGCCGGGCTTGGTCACGGGCGCGTCCTGCCGCCCTGTCGGCCAGGTGACGGCTGCCTGCCCGCAGCGTCAGTTCCGCGGGGGCGTCAGTGACGGCGCATCGCCCGGGCAGGCGGCCGCGTCCTGCTCCGGCAGGACCGCCCGTACGGGGCCTCTCTCATGGGCGTCGTACAGCGTGCGCAGCGCCTCGGTCAGCTGGGCCGCCGTCTGCGCGTCGAGCGGTGCGAGGAACGCCGCCTCGGCCTCGATGCGTGCCACGTCGGCCTCGCGCAGGCAGGTGGCGCCGGTCTCGGTGAGCGTCACCACGTTCCGGCGGCGGTCGCGGGCGCTGCGGCGGCGCTCGACGAGGCCCTTGCCCTGCAAGGCGTCGATCACCGCGACCATCGTCGTGCGGTCCAGGCCGATCGCGGTCGCCAGTTCGTTCTGCGACCGCTCGGCGCCGTCCGCCGCGATCACGGAGAGCACTCCCAGCTCCTTGGGGTGCACGTCGTACGGGGCCAGCGCCTCGCCCAGCATGCCCGACAGGCGCAGGTACGCGTGTTTCACCAGGAACCCGAGCCGATGGGTGAGCAGGTCGGCCGGCCCGACTTCGTCCGTCATGCCTGATAGCGTATCCTCTACCTGATAATCAGTACTACTGACGATTCAATCCGGCCCGGTTCGCCCGGGTCCGCGGCCACCCGCCGGGGCACCCACGCCCCGGCCCCCCTCCGCCTCGAGCACCGCGCTCGCGGGCCCGCCGGCGGACCACCTGCCTCCGGTTCGGGGCCCGTACCGCGCAGCGCAGCGCACAGCAACACTTTCGGCACACTCTCGGCAAGGAAGCGACGTCCTCGACATGAGCGACTCCATATCCACCGGCGCCACGCGGACGGCGCCGGCCTCCCACTCCTCCCCCGCGGCGGAGGCACCCGACCCCCGGCGCTGGTGGGGTCTGGTCATCATCGCCCTGGCCCAGCTCATGGTGGTGCTCGACGCGACCATCGTGAACATCGCGCTGCCGTCCGCCCAGACCGACCTGGGCATGTCGGACGGCAACCGCCAGTGGGTCATCACCGCCTACACGCTGGCCTTCGGCGGCCTGCTGCTGCTCGGCGGCCGCGTCGCGGACATCGTCGGCCGCAAGCGCACCTTCATGATCGGCCTGGTCGGCTTCGCGCTGGCGTCCGCGGTGGGCGGCGCCGCGACCGGCTCCGGCATGCTCTTCACGGCCCGCGCGGCGCAGGGCGTCTTCGGCGCGCTCCTCGCGCCCTCCGCGCTGTCGCTGATGACGACGACGTTCACCGACCCGCGCGAGCGCGGCAAGGCGTTCGGCATCTACGGTGCGCTGGCCGGCGCGGGCGGCGCTGTCGGTCTGCTGCTCGGCGGCGTGCTCACCTCGTACCTGAACTGGCGCTGGTGCCTGTACGTGAACATCCCGATCGCGATCGTCGCGGTCATCGGCGCCAAGATCCTGCTGCACGACCGTCCGGGCCACAAGGACGTCCGGCTCGACGTGCCCGGCGTGATCCTGGGCTGCGGCGGCCTGGTCGCCATCGTGTACGGCTTCTCCGAGGCCGAGCCGCGCGGCTGGAGTGACTCGCTCGTCATCTCGCTGCTGGTGGGCGGCGTCGTCGCGCTGGTGGCGTTCGTCCTGTGGCAGGGCCGCGCGAAGTCGCCGCTGCTGCCGCTGCGCATCCTGCGTGACCGCAACCGGGCCGGCTGCTTCCTCACGATGGGCCTCGCCACGATCGGCATGTTCGGCCTGTTCCTGTTCATGACGTACTACCTCCAGGGCATCCTGGGGTACTCCCCCGTCAAGACGGGCCTGGCGTTCCTGCCGATGTCGGTCGCGATCATCGTCGGCTCGACGCAGATCTCCGCCCGGCTGCTGCCCCGCGTCCAGGCCCGCGCCCTGATGGTGCCGGGCATGCTGCTCGCCGCGTGCGGTCTGCTGATCCTGACCCAGCTCGACGTGGACTCGGCGTACGCGACGCACGTCCTGCCGGCCGAGCTGGTCATGGGCCTCGGCATGGGGCTGACGTTCATGCCGGTCTTCTCCACGGCCACGCAGGGCGTGCGCCCGCAGGACGCCGGTGTCACGTCGGCCATGGTCAACACCTCGCAGCAGGTGGGTGGTTCGCTGGGCACGGCCCTGCTGAACACCATCGCGACCTCGGCCACGTCGACGTACATCGCGAGCCATCTCGGCGACCCGTCGAAGAAGGCACAGGTCGTCGCCTCGGGCGTGGTCCACGGCTACACCCACGCGATCGGCTACGCGGTCATCGCCATGCTCCTCGCCGGCTGCGCCGCGGCCCTCCTGGTCAACGCCGAGCCGACCCGGCACGCCGCACACTGAATCGCCGCGGACCGGCCGCACGCCGTCCCGGCCCGCCACCACAGAAGCAGGGCCCGCAGGACCGAACGGTCCTGCGGGCCCTGCCCGTTCGCGGCGTACGCCACGCCGGCCGGTGCGCGCGCCGGACCCCGCCGAAAGTCGGTGCATCCGAACGCGGGCCCGGGCCGGAAGAGTGAGACGAGACGACAGGCCCGGACCCCGCGTGCTGTCTCCTTCACTGTCGGTGGCGGCGGACGCCTGCACGCTCCGTCGCCACCGGCTTCTCCGCGGCCACGCCTACGTCCTCCCACACTGTCGCGGTTGCGGATCCTGGTGGGGCTCACGTCCCTCGGCCGGCGGCTCGACTGGTCGACGACCGCGCCTGCTGCGCCTGGCCGGCAAGATCGGCAGCGGTGCACGGGCCGGTACTGGTAGTACTCGGTCGTGGCAGGAGACGTGTGGACCCCAGTGATTTCGATGGTCGGTGTGGCTGTAGGAGGTGCGCTGACGTATCTGACCCAGCGCACGACGCAGCGGGCAGCCGACCGAGCTGACGACCGGAGGAGGGCCGCGGCGCGGGCGGAGGAGCGCCGTGCTGAGCAGATCAGGACCGTGCTCGAGTTCATCCGGTGCGCGCTGGAGGCTGAGGGAGTGGCGCATGCGAGGCCGCCCCGATGGGAGGTCGGTGACGACTGGTACGTGACGGCGAGGCCGGCGATGGACGGTCTGCGGATAGCCGAGAAGAGCATCGAGTTGCTGTGTGCTCCCGGCCTTCACGCACCGACGACCGCCTACGCTCGCGCCCTTAATCAAGCGGTCTGGCAGGAGCGCGGCGAGGGGTACCCGGCCGAGCGCCTGGAGCCGTTCAAGGCGGAGTTTCTCGCCGTGGCACGCCGCAGTCTGACCTGACACCGTCAGTCACCGCCACGCGTTGACCGGCGCCACGACCGGCGCCGGTGATCGTCCGGCTCTCAGGCGAGGGGCGCGGGGACGTGGGTCCCCGTAGTTCCTCGGCGGAGGGCTTGTTCGGCGTCGGCCAGTGCGCGGACCGCCGTCGTGAGCCGCTCCGAGGGGAGCGTGTACGGCAGCCGGATGTGACGTGCGAACGCGCCGCCGATCCCGAAACGTGGCCCGGCCGCGATCGTCACCCCGAAGTCCGGTGCAATGGCGGCCAGTCGGGAGCTGATGGCGTCGGGGAAGGCCGCCCAGAGCGTCAACCCGCCTTCCGGGCACGTGAAGTGCACGTCCGGGAGGTAGGCGGTGAGCGCCCGTCGCAGGGCATCGCGCTGCTCGCGCAGCCGCCCGAGCGTGTCGGTCCGCCGGGTCCGACGATCATTCAGGAGCACCGCCGTGGCGAGCTGTTCGACGACCGGGGTGCCGAGATCGGTGGTGGGACGGGCCCTTGCCACCCGTTCCAGGACGGCGGGCGCCGCCCGGATCCAGCCGGTCCGCAGGCCGCCCCAGATGCTCTTGGAGACGGAGCCGACGCTGATGGCCGCCGGCAGGTGCGCGGCAAGGGGTTCCGGGCTCGGCGCGTCCAGCGCCAGGTCCGTCATGGTCTCGTCGACGACGGTGACGCACGGCAGGGCGAGCCGTTCGCGCACGCTCGACGGCATGCACATTCCGGTCGGGTTGTGGAAGTCGGGGATCAGGTAGGCGAGTTGTGCGGTACGCCCCGCCGCCCGCAGCTGCTCGGCGTCCCAGCCCGACGGCGTCAAGGCGACCGGCAGCAGTCGGGCGCGCGCCTGCGTGAAGGTTGTGATCGCGTGCGGGTAGGTGGGATGGTCGATGAGGACCTTGTCGCGCGGCGACACGAGGGTGCGGGTCAGGAGCGCCAGCGCGTGCTGGGCGCCGTTCCGCTCATCGGCTGGTTCCTCCCTCTGGTGGCGGTCCGCCTGCCCACGCCGACCGAGGCGGGACAGGAGCAGGCAGGGCCCTGATGTGTAGGCGGTGCGGCGCGGGGCACCCGGACAGAACACAGACCCGTGCAACGCCCCCCGTCCATGGGTCTGTCAGTGGCCCGGGCGGGCGGTTCCCCGGTCGGTGGTCCAGTGGCCGCCCGCCCCGCCACACTTCCTCAGCTCTCTGCCCGCTCCACCGGAAGCCACAGCTCCGCGTCCGCCTCGGTCCCGTCCGCGGACATGCGGGTCCGCAGGAGCTCGGGGCCGGGACGGCTGCGGTAGGGATTGGACGGGAACCACTGCGTGAACACGTCCCGCCACAACTCCTGGACGGCCCGCGGCGCGGGCCCCGAGGTCGTGAAGACCGCCCAGGCCCCGGCCGGGACCCGCAACGCCGTGGTGCCCTCCGGTGCGGCCGCCGACGTGATCACCGCCTGGTAGTAGTCGAGTTCGGTGCCTTCGGCGCGGCTCGGGTCCAGGTCGTCGCAGACCGCGACGGTGCCCTGCGGCTCCTGGTCCGAGAGCTTCGCCAGCTCCTCGAGAGCCGGCCGGCCGATCCCCCGGACGAAGTCGATGATCGCCTGGTTCGGCCCCGCGTGCACCAACGGCACCCGGGCCTTGTACCCCACCACCACGAACTCCGGCCTGTCCACGACGCGATAGCGCATACTGCTGCTCCCCTCGACGGTGAGACGGAAGGTCAGCCGGGGCTGTGAGACGAGCGCGGCTCCGACGCGCCGGGCCTCGCCGGGCCCCACGCCGTGCATGGCGCGGAACGCCCGGGCGAACGCCTCACCCGAGCCGTAGCCGTACCGCACCGCGATCTCCAGGAGCGGCACGTTCCCGGCCAGCACCTCGGCGCCCGCCACGGTCAGCCGCCTGCGCCGGACGTACTCCGACAGCGGCAGGCCCGCGAGCGCGGAGAACATCCGGCGCAGGTGGTACTCCGAGGTGGCCGCGGCGCGGGCCAGCTCGGCCACGTCGATCTCCTGGTGGAGGCGGCTCTCGATGTGCTCCAGGGCCTGGTTCAGACGCTCCAGCATGCCCGGTCCCCTTCCGTTCGACGATCATCACGCTAGGCGGCGGGCACCGGTCAGGACCCGACATCCTGTGCCCGATCGGGTCGGGTACGGGGACCGCGACGGCGACGGGCCGGGAGTCGGCGCAGCACATTCATATGACTCCCGCACGTATGCGTAATGGTCGAGTTGCCGCAAAAGACGCCACCGAAAGAACGAAACCGGTCGCCGACCGTGCGGAACCCGCACATCGCGCGTTCAACCAGGCACGCCCGCCCCAGGGCCTCCCCCACATCACCCGCAAAGGTGGCGCCATGCCGAAGTTCCCGAGGTCCGGCCGATTCCGTCTGACGCTCTGCTGTCTGCTCGCCGTCCTGACGTGCACCACCGCCGCGGCCGCCGCACCGCCGCCCGCGCCGCTGCGTCCGCCGGCCGCGCTCGTGCCCGCCACCGGCTTCCCCATGCGCATCGTCGCCTATGTGGCCAACAGCAGGTCAGGGACCGTCTCCGCCTTCGACGTCCGCCTCGAACGGCCCGTCTCCACCCTCGCGGTGGGCAAGGGGCCGACCGGCGTGGGCGCCGCGCCCGACGGCTCGCACGCGTACGTGGCGAACGGCCGGTCCAACTCGGTCTCGTTCATCGACACGACCAGCGGCAAGGCCGACGCCACCGTGCCGGTCGGTCCCTCGCCCTACGCGGCGTTCCCGCGCCGCGACGGACGCCAGGTGCTGGTGGCCAACTGGGGCGGCGGCACCGTCTCGGTCATCGACACCGCCACCCGCAAGGTCATCGCGACACCCCGGGCCGGCGAACTCCCGCACAGTGTCACGGCGTTGCCGGACGGCACCGCCTACATCACCGACAGCGGCAGCAGCGACGTCACCGTCCTGTCCCCGCAGAACGCGCCGGTGGCGCGGATCCCCGTCGACGCCTTCCCCAGCGGCATCGCCTCGACGGTGAAGGGGGACCGGGTCTACGTCGCCAACACGGGCGCCGGCAGCATCTCCGTCATCGACACCGCGACCCGCAAGGTGACCGCCACCTGGCCGGTCGGCAAGGCACCGCTGAGCCTGGGAGTGAGCCCCGACGGACGGCAGTTGTACGCCGCCGACTCCGGCGCCGACGCCCTGCTCATCGTGGACACCGGCACCGGCCGGGTCCTGTCCCGGGTGTCCGTGGGCAAGAAACCGCAAGGTGTCGCCGTCAGCCCGGGCGGCCGCCGCGTCTGGGTCACCAACGAGGAGTCCGACACCGTCTCGGTGATCGACCCGACGGTGGCGAAGGTGCGGGCGACCCTCCCCACCGGAGACGAGCCCGAGGGCATCGCGATCACCCCCGTCTAGCAGCGTGCGGCGGCCTCAGTACGCCTCAGTGCGTACGAGTGCCTGGTCAGTCCCGATCGGTGTGCCGCCGCAGGACCTTGCGGTCGGTCGCGTCGATGTCGTAGGTCGTCTTGTTCCAGTCGTTCGTGGTGACGATGTCGACGGACCACATCGGACCACCCTGGTCGGTGTCGTCGAGTTCGACGGACGTGACGGTTCCCTTGGTTCGGCCCGTCGCGGTGGCGGCGGCCTGCTGCGGGGTCACCGTGGCCTTGGCCAGCCGGTCGGCGAGTTCCTTCTTGTCGTCGCCGTCCTGATCCGCTTCCGTCCGCGGGCGCCCCGCCTCCCCGGTGACGGCGTCGACGCGGACGGTGCTCTCCGTGCCGTCGTCGGTCGCGACCTCGGCTTCCCAACCGGGCTTGCCGGCGGGGCCCTTGAGCTCGATCGAGACCGGCTTCGAACCACTCACGGCCCGCACCGCCGCGGTCATCGCCTTGTCGTAGCCGACCTTGGCCCGGGGGGCGAGGGCCTTGCGTTCGGCCTGGTCCTCGGTGAGCCTGCTCGCCGACGCGGAGGGCGACGCCGGTCCGGACGGCGTCGACGACGGCTGCGCGCTGTCGGACGCCGCTCCCTTCTCGGCGCCGTCGTTGTCATTGCCGCACCCCATGACCAAGGCTCCCGCGGCGGCCACGGCGCAGACGAGTCCGATACGTCGCAGGCTCGTCGGACGCCGGCGCGCGGGGACGGAGGTGTCCTGTTCTGTACTCATATCGACACGTTAAGGCGCCGACCGGACCCGGCTACGGCGCCGCGCCCGGCCAGGCCACGCACCCGACCGTTCCGCCCGCTCGCCCCTCGCCCTGTTCGGCGCGGGAACCGCGGTCTTCGCGCAGGCGTCCACACCGGCATGCATGATCGATATGTGTACCTGGCCCGTCACGGCGAGGCCACATCCGAAGAGGGCGGGCTCACCGATGCCGGGCGGCGGCAGGCCGCGTTGCTGGGGCAGCGGCTGCGCGGCGTACCGCTGACGGCTGTCCACCACGGTCCGCTGCCGCGGGCGGCACAGACGGCGCGGCTCGTCGCGGAGCAACTCGACGGGGTGCCGCTGCGCGTCAGCGAGGCGGCCGGGGACTACGTCCCGTACGTTCCGGAGCGGGACGAGCTGCCCGCGGAGGTCGCCGGCTCCGTCCTGGCCCGCCTGGCCGGGGTTTCGGCTGACGAGCGGGCGCGGGGCGCCGAGTTGGCGCGCCGCGCAGGCGCGTCGTTCACCGGACCGGTGCTCGAAGGGGACGCGCCCCGGCATGAACTGGTCGTCACCCACGCGTTCCTCGTGGCCTGGCTGGTGTGCGCCGCGCTGGACGCACCGGCGTGGCGCTGGACGGGTTTGACGGCCGGCAACGCGGCCCTGACCGTCATCCGGTATCCCCCGGGCCGGCCCGCCGGCGTCCTGGTCCACAACGACGTGAGCCACCTCCCGGACGAGCTGCGCTGGACCGGTTTCCCGGCCGCGCTCCGCACGCCCTGACGCCTCCGCGTTCTTGCGCCAGGTCCGGACCCGGTGCAGCCGGGAGTGCCCGGCTCCGGGGACCGGTTGCGGCAGGCGGGTGAAACCCGCTCCGGCGGGAATAGCGGGCGCCGCACGAGGTTGATCACACCATGACTTCCACGGCGCACGAGACATTCGGCCGGATCGGCATCTGGAGCAGTGCCCTCAGCACGGAGCGCGCGAGCGGCCCCGCGCAGAGAGACGCCGTCGCGGCGGCGCTCGCCGACCTCGACGAGCTGGGCTTCGGCACGGTCTGGCTCGGCGGGAACCCCTCCCCCGCCGACGCCGCGGCCGCGCTCGCCGCCACCCGCAGGATCACCGTGGCGACCGGCATCCTGAGCATCTGGGACCACCCGGCGCGGGCGGTCGCCGAGCAGATCGGCGCCTGGGAGGAGGACGAGCGCCGGCGGTTCGTCCTCGGCCTGGGTGTCAGCCACGGGCCGATGGTGCCGGGGTACGCGAAGCCGTACAGCGCGATGGTGGAGTACCTGGACGTGCTCGACGCCGCCGTCCCGCCCGTGTCCGGCGGACGCCGCATCCTGGCGGCGCTCGGCCCCAAGATGCTCGACCTCGCCGCGCACCGCGCCCTGGGCGCCCACCCCTATCTGGTCACCGCCGAGCACACGGCCCAGGCACGGGCGGCGCTCGGTTCCGGCGCCGTGCTCGCCCCGGAGGTGTCCGTGGTGCTGGACACGGATGCGGAGCGGGCCCGTACCACCGCGCGCGCCATGCTGGCGCTCTATCTGCAACTGCCCAACTACACCGACAACTTGCTGCGCCTCGGCTTCTCCGAGAGCGACTTCGAGGGGGGCGGCAGCGTACGGCTGCTGGGGGCCCTGTTCGCGCTGGGCGACGCGGAGCAGGTGCGGGGACGGGTGCAGGAGTACGTCGACGCCGGCGCGGACCATGTCGCCTTGCAGGTGGTCACGCCGGCCGACCAGGGCGCCGAGCTGCCGCGGGAGCAGTGGCGCGTCCTGGCGGAGACGTTCGCCGACTTCCTGTAGCCGGGCCGTGTGGTGCGGTCCCCCCTCCCGGTCGGGGGAGGGGGGACCGCATGGTGCTCAGGGTCTCAGGCGACCGGCTCCGGGGCGCCGCGGTCCGTGGCGGCCCGGCCGTCGGGAGCCTCGGCCGGGAACTGGGAGAGGGGCCCGCGGACGTACTGCGCCTCGACCAGGTCACCGGCCTCCTCGGCGGTGGAGACGGCGGGCGGGGAGCCCTCCAGCGGCTGGCGAGCGGTCTCCTTTATGCCCAGGACCGCGATCGCGCCGACCACGGAGGCCAGCATGATGTAGAACGCCGGCATCAGGTCGTTGCCGGTGGCGCTGGTCAGGCCCTCCATCACCAGCGGCGTGGTGCCGCCGAAGAGGGAGCCGGCGACGTTGAAGGAGATCGCGAGCGCCGAGTAGCGCACCTCCGTCGGGAAGAGCGCGGGCAGAACGGCGGACATCGTCGCGAGGAACGTCAGCAGGCACAGCCCGAGCAGCAGCAGGCCGGCGTAGATCGCCACGTGGCCGCCCGAGCGCAGCAGCAGGAACGCGGGCACGGTCAGCACGACGAAACCGGCCATGCCGGTGAGGAGCACGGGCTTGCGGCCGACCCGGTCGGAGAGGCTGCCGAGCGGGTGCACCAGGCACATCAGGACGACCATGACGATGACGAGGGCGACCAGGCCGGCGGTCGATCCGTAGTCGAGTTCGTCCGTGAGGTACGTCGGCATGTAGGACAGCAGGCCGTAGTCGGCGATGTCGTAGGCGGCGACGAGGATCATGCACAGCATCAGCGCGCGCCAGTGCTCGCGGAAGAACGGGCCGAAGCGGAACTTGGGGCGTTCGGAGGTGTGCTGCTCGCGCTCCAGCTCCCGGTAGGCCGGGGTGTCCTCCAGCTTGAGCCGCATGTACAGGCCGATCAGGCCGAGCGGACCGGCGACGAGGAAGGGCACGCGCCAGCCCCAGGAGGTCATGGCGCCGTCGTCGAGGAACGTGGTCAGGATGGTGACGAGGCCGGCCGCGCCCACGTATCCGGCGAGCGTGCCGAACTCCAGGTAGCTGCCGAAGAACCCGCGCTTCTTGTCGGGCGCGTACTCGGCGATGAAGGTGGCGGCGCCGCCGTACTCACCGCCGGTCGAGAACCCCTGGATGACGCGGAAGAGCAGCAGCAGGGCGGGCGCCCAGATCCCGATGGCCGCGTACGAGGGCACCAGGCCGATGCCGAAGGTGCCGAGCGCCATCATGATCATGGTGAGGGAGAGGACCTTCTTGCGGCCGATGCGGTCGCCGAGCGGGCCGAAGACGAAGCCGCCGATGGGCCGCAGCAGGAAGGCCGCGGCGAAGGCGCCGAAGGAGGCGAGGGTCTGCGCCGTCGGGTTGCCCGACGGGAAGAACACCTTGCCCAGGGTGACGGCCATGTAGGAGTAGATGCCGAAGTCGAACCACTCCATGGCGTTGCCGAGCATCGCGGCCTTCACCGCGCGGCGCACCGCGGGCTCCTCGGTCACCGTGATGTCGCTGCGGCGCAGCTTGGGGTTGCGCCGCCGCTCGATCGCCCGGAACAGGCCACGGTGGCGGCGTACCGCCTCGGGGTCCCACTCCGGCTCGCTGTCGCTTGCCGCCTGCGTCGTCTCCGCGCTCACGGACGGTCTTCCTTCCTCTGGCTTCCTGCCGGGCCCGGCGCGCGGCCGGCCTCGCCGGTCCGGCGCCGTCGGCCCTCACGACCGACCATGCGCCCCCTCGGGCGGCGGCGCATCATTGCCCGGACAGAAAGGTGAACACCTTCAGGCAGCTCCACGTGCCCGCTGATCGCTCCCTCCACGCAGGTCAGGGGCGATCAGGTGGAGTGACCAAGGTCATAACCACGGAAAGCGGCTGCTATTTCTCTCGCGCCGCCCTGTCGGTACCTCGCGGCAGGCGCCGGTGGTCAGATGCCGCAGGACGACGCCGACCAGTAGCGCGAACTCTGGCTGCCGAGGTGGGCGTGGGTGCTGTGGCCGGGGTAGCCCGGTCCGAGGATCTCGTTGAAACCGTGGTTGCGGGCCTGCTTGACGATCTCGCAGTACGAGGGTGTGCCGACGAGGTCGATGCCGCGGCCGTAGAGGTGGTTGCTGTTGGCGGCCCCGCCCGCGGCGTTGTTGCAGGCGTGGGAGCGGAAGCCGCTGCTGGTGGTCAGGGCGCGGTCGCCGAGGGCGTGCCGCAGGGCCTCCAGCTTCCACATCTGTTGCAGCGCGTTGGCCTTCGCGGCGGCCGCGGAGACGGCGCCGCCGGACCAGTCGGCGTTGCAGCGGTTCATCTCGGCGTAGGTGAAGTGGGCCGGAGTGCAGTCCCCGTCCTGGAGGGCGTAGAGCTTGCTGAAGGTCTGGGGTCCCGCGATGCCGTCCGCCGGCAGCCCGTAGGCCTGCTGGAAACGGGTGACGGCGGCCTTGGTGGCCGGGCCGAACGCCCCGTCCACCGCGATGACGGCGCCGTAGCCGGGGTAGCCGGCGACGCGGATCTGCAATTGCCGCACGTCCTCGCCGCTCGCCCCCTGGGCGAGGGTCCGGTTCCAGGTGTAGCAGTCGTCGGCGTGGGCCGGGCCCGCGGTGACCGCGGTCCCGAGCAGTGTGAGTGACCCGAGCATGACAAGGGCGAGCAGCGCGCGAAGGTTCCGTCCGAGCACAGTGCCTCCTGGGGCGGGAGATGCGGAGAGGTGCGGGGACCCTGACAGTGCCCGGCCCCGGCTACGCGCGTCAATAGGGCCCGCGCGAGGGCGAGTTGCTCCCCGCACCCCGGCCGCGAGAGCGCGCTACGAGCCCTGCGGACGGCGCCCGGGCACCGCGCAGGCCGCCGTGCCTCCGGGGAGGCGATGGCGGTTGTCGGCGATCAGCCGGTAGACGCCGTGCGCGACCACCCGCACGAGCGGCAGCGTCAGCACGGCGCCCAGCACCGGCCACGGCCGCCCCGCGCTCATCAACGCCTTCGCGACCGCCTGGGCGCCCCCGTACACCGTCCCCGCCGGGGTCACCCAGAGAACCTCGTACGCGGCTCGCTCCTGGGGAACGCCCAGCGCCTCCAGGTCCGTGAACTGCCAGGGGGTGATCGCGCAGCGCGGCCGCACATACCGCTCGGCGAACCGCACCGAGGTGGTGCAGAAACCGCAGTCTCCGTCGAACACGAGCAAGGGCCGAGTCACCATGCCTCCATGATGACCCCGCCCCGCCGCCGGGGCCGGGCCGCCCCCGTCAGGACAGGATCTCGACGTATCCGTCGCTCCCGTGCACCCGGATGCGCTGCCCGTCCCGGATCCGCCGGGTGGCCTGCTCCACGCCGACGACCGCCGGCAGACCGTACTCGCGGGCGATCACCGCGCCGTGGGTCATCAGCCCGCCGACCTCCGTCACCAGGCCCGCGATGCCCACGAACAGCGGCGACCAGCTGGGGTCCGTGAACGCCGTGACCAGGATGTCGCCCGCCGCCAGATCGGCGTCCGCCATGTCGAGCACGACGCGCGCCCGGCCCTCGACGGTCCCGGCGGAGACCGGGACGCCGGCCAGGGCCCCGGCCGGCACGTCCGCGCGCCGGTACGCCCCCGAGAGGGCCTCGCCGTCGGAGGTCAGCACCCGCGGCGGGGTGAGCGTCCGGAAGTGCCGGTGGGCGTCCTTGCGCCGCCGGACGAGCTCCTCGTCCACCTGGCCCGTACGCACGGCGTCGTGGAACTCCTCGAACGTGAGGTAGCAGACGTCGTCCGGGTCGCCGAGCACGCCCGCGGCCACGAGGCGCCCGGCCTCCTTCCACAGGGCCCGCTTGTAGACGAAGTAGCGGCTGATCACGCCGTACTTCGGGTACTCCCGGTACCCGATGAAGGTCCTGACCCGGTCGATCATCCGCTGGGTCTCGGCGGCCTTCTCCGCCCCGTCCGGCAGCGCCCGCAGCCGGGCCAGCACGTCCTGCTCCGCGGCCCGCGCCCTGCGCCGGCCCTCCTCGAAGCGCCGGGCGGCGGCGCCGGGTCCGAAGGTGCGGACGTTGTCGAGGATGACGGGCACGAGTGTGCTGGGCCGCTCGCGCCAGCGCGGCCGCGTGATGTCGATCTCGCCGACGCAGCGCATGCCGTACCGGTCGAGGTAGGACTCGATGGCGTCGCGCGCCTCGGCGCCGCCCGTGAGCTTCGCCAGCTCGTCGAGGAAGGTGTCGTCCGAGACGCCGCCCAGGAACGCCACGACCTCGGGGTACGGGCGGATCACGTCGGCCACGTCGAGCAGCGCGAGCCCCATCTGCGACGTGACGTTGCCGGGCGCGGACAGCGTGAGCGCGTCCGCTGCGTTCTTCTCCCCCAGCCACTCGGCCAGGTGGTCGTTGAGCCACCAGGTGGCTTCCATCCCCGCCATCACCGCCTGCATGCTCCGCGGGTCGCTGAGCACACGCTTGTGCTCCTCGAAGGCCGTCAGCAGGAAGTCGAAGAGCGCCGGACCGGACATCTCCTGGATGTCGCGCTCCAAGGCGGCCAGGGACGCCTCATTGCGCGCGATCAGCTCGGTGACGACGGCCGGATCGGTCGGGAGCGAGGCGGAGGTGCGCCCGCCCTGGCGACCGCCGTCGCCCGCGTCCGCGTCCGTGCCGGACAGGACGAAGTCGTCGCGGCCGAGGACGGTCTCCAGCGCGTCCTTGGTCAGTGGATCGGACCGGCCGGCGAGAGCCAGCAGGCCGGCGCGGCCCGCGGGCGTGGAGAGCGCGCGGGTGGCGTCGACGAACAGCCGGCCGCCCGCCTCGTGCATCGTCGCCATGGCCGTCCGCTGCCACACCGAGATGCCCAGCGGCCGCATGGCGTCGGTCATCATCTGCTGGTGCCCGACGGAGATGTAGACGCGCGGATCCAGGTCACCGGCGTCCGGCACGGGGAACAGCGTCGTGATCGGCCGGCTCTGCACGAAGTGGAAGTCGCCGTCGGCGAGACACCACTCGATGTCCTGCGGGCCGCCGAACCGCGCTTCGATCCGCCGTCCCAGCTCGACGAGGCGCACGGCCTGCGCGTCCGTCAGCGCCGGCTTGTCCCGCCGCTCCGCCTCGACCGCCGCCTCCCGCGTCCCGCCGCCGGGGACGGGAAGCACGGCACGCCGCTTGACCGCGATGGTCCTGGCGACGACCTCGCCGGCCCGCACCGTGAACACGTCCGGGTTCACGATGCCGGAGACGAGCGCCTCGCCGAGGCCGAATCCGGCGTCCACGGTGGCGACCTTCCGGTGGCCCGTGACGGGGTCGGCCGTGAACAGGATGCCGGCGGCCTCCGGGAAGACCATCCGCTGCACGACGACGGCCATGTGGACCGTCCGGTCGTCGATGCCGTGACGGCGGCGGTAGACGACGGCCCGCTCGGTGAAGAGCGAGGCCCAGCACCGGCTGATGTGCCGCAGCACCGCCTCGTGCCCCACGACGTTGACGTACGTGTCCTGTTGGCCGGCGAAGGAGGCCGTCGGCAGGTCCTCGGCCGTCGCGCTGGACCGCACGGCGTAGGCGGTGTCCTCGTCCTGCCGTGCGAGGGCGTGTCCGATCTCCGCCGCGAGGTCGTCGGGGACGGTGATGTCCTCGATGGTCCGGCGGATCCGCGCGCTCAGCTCGCGGACCGCGTCCTGCTCCTCCGGGTCCGCCCGTACCAGCCGGCCGAGCAGCTCACGGACCGACGGCGCCTGCGCCACGACCCTTCGGAACGCCTCCGTCGTCACGCAGAAGCCGTCCGGTACGCGGATGCCCTCGATCCGCGCCAGTCCTCCCAACTGCGCACCCTTGCCGCCGACGAGCGCCGCCTGCGCCGCGTCGACCTCGTCGAGTCCCACCACGTACCGCTGACTCATCGCGCCACCTCCGCGCGGGTCATGCCCCACCGGCCGGCGCCGGCCGGTCGCCACCTCGACAACACACGCACGTCATGTCCTCATCTCCGCAGGTCCTGGCCTCGGCCGAGGATTCTGTGGCATGACGGGGGCCTTGCCGCAAGCCCCCCGGTGCGCTATATGTTGAGAGTGGCAGGGAGATCACTCTCCCTGCCTTTCTGCGTCGCGCAGCTCCCGGACTGCCGGGACCGCGGTCGCCAGCTCCTATGACCCCGCGACGTCACCGCCGCCGAGGACACCGGTGACGGCTTTGAGGACGTCGCCGGGCTCCGGTGGACGGCCGGTGCGGTCGGCGAAGAGCATGTGCCCGGCGCCGATCAGCAAGGGGGCCGCCGTGTCGACGTCGGCGTCCGCGGCGAGGCGGCCCCGTGCGCGCTCGGCGGCGAGATAGCCGGCGAGCATGGCCGTGCCTTCCGTCAGTACCGGAATGCCGGTCGGCGTGGTCCGGCGGAGCCGGGCGCGCAGTTCGTCCCGGGACGTGACGAGACCGACGACGGCCACGGCGACCGGGCCGAAGAGTTCGGTCAGGGCGCCCGCGACGTTCCCGGCGACGGTGGCGGTCCCGGCGGAATCCCGCAGCGCCTCGGCCTGCCGGTCGACCCGGGCGACGCGGTCCTGCACCAGCTCGGCGAGGAAGGCGTCGAAGTCGGCGAAGTGCCGGTGCAGGACGCCCTTGGCGCAGCCCGCCTCATCGGTGACCGCACGGCTGGTCAGGGCGCTCGGTCCGGCCCGGAGCAGGACGCGCTCGGCGGCCTGGAAGAGCTGCTCACGTACGTCGCGGATGGCGGTCCCTGTCGGCACCGTTCGCCCCTCTCCTTCTGTGTCCGGGCCCCGGTGCGGTCGCGGTCCCGGCTCGAGCTCGCCTCGCCCGCTCCGCATGATCTCACCCGCGCCGACTCCGAAGGGAGCGGACGGTCCGTTGACGAGTGGGCATCTGCCCACTCATAGTGGGCGCATGCCCATTACCTCCGCGGAGCAGCCTCCGCCACCCGACCGCGCACCCCACCGACTCCGCGAGACGGCGGAGTCTTTCGGCGCGGACGCGGAGCGGTACGACCGCGCCCGCCCGCGGTATCCGGACGCGCTCGTGGGCCGGATCACCGGCGCGGCGCCTGGCCCCGACGTCCTTGACGTCGGCTGTGGCACGGGCATCGCGGCCCGGCAGTTCCAGGCGGCCGGCCGCACGGTGCTCGGGGTGGAGCCGGACGCGCGCATGGCCGAGGTGGCCCGGCGTCTGGGAACTCCCGTCGACATAGCGGCCTTTGAAGGCTGGGACCCGGCCGGGCGGACCTTCGACGCGGTCGTCGCCGGTCAGTCCTGGCACTGGATCGAACCGGCCGCGGGCACCGCCAAGGCCGCGCGGGTGCTCCGCCCGGGTGGCGTCCTGGCCCTGTTCTGGAACGCCTTCCAGTTCCCGGCGGAGGTGGCGGAGGGCGTGGTCGCGGCCTGCCGGCGCGCCGTGCCCGACGCGCCGTTCGACTTCCGGGCGATGACGAAGGGACCGCTGGACGGAGTCAGGGCGCTGCTCGCCGAGCCCGTACGGACGATCCGCGCGGCGGCCGAGTTCCACGAACCGGAGGAGTGGCGATGGGAGTGGGAGTGGACCTACACCCGGGACGCCTGGCTGGACCAGATGCCCACCCAGGGCGCCTTCACCCGGCTTCCGGCCGACAGGCTGGCGCGGGTGCTGGAGGAGACCGGGGCCGTCATCGACGCGGGAGGCGGCAGCTTCACGATGCGCTACACCACGGTGGCGGTCACTGCCACGCGGACCGGCACCGGCTGAGCCCGGCCGGCGGGCAGGGCGTTGTCGGACCCGGCCGGTGGTCGTGACCCTGTCGGTGGTCGCGGCCCTGTCGGTGGTCGTCGGCGGGCTGTCGGTGGGGTGTCGACGGGCGCGGAGACAGTGGTGCGGTCGGCGCCGGACACCAGCGGCGTCGGCCACGACCGTCACCCCGCCCCGGCCCGAGGGGCGCTCCCCTGGCACGTCCCGCCGGGAGCGCGCCGCTCCACGGCCCCCGCAGAGAGAAGTCACCCCATGGTCCCTGACGTCACGATCGTCGGCGCCGGACTCGGCGGCCTCACCCTCGCCCGCGTCCTGCACGTCCACGGCATACCGGCCACGGTCCACGAGGCGGAGCCCTCACCCGCCGCGCGCTCGCAGGGCGGCATGCTCGACATCCACGACCACAACGGGCAGCGCGCACTGGCCTCGGCGCAGTTGCTCGACGCGTTCCAGGAGATCGTCCTGGACGGCCGGCAGGCGATGCGGGTTCTCGACCCGGACGGGTCCCTGCTCTTCGAGCAGGACGACGACGGTACGGGCGGCCGTCCCGAGGTGCAGCGCGGCGACCTGCGCCGGCTGCTGCTCGACTCGCTCCCGGCGGGCACGGTGCGGTGGGGGCAGAAGGTCAGCGGTGTCCGCGCCCTCGGTGACGGCCGGCACGAGGTGGCCTTCGCCGACGGCGCCGCCCGCACCACCGGTCTGCTCGTCGGCGCGGACGGCGCGTGGTCCCGGGTCCGCCCGCTGCTCTCCGGCGCGACGCCCGCGTACATCGGCAAGTCCGTCGTCGAGACCTACCTGTTCGACGCCGGCACCCGGCATCCGGCGGCCGCGAAGACGGTCGGCGGCGGGTCGATGATCGCACTCAGGCCGGGCCGGGAGATCTTCGCCCACCGTGAGAAGGGCGACACCCTGCACGCCTACATCGGGCTCTACGAGACTCAGGAGTGGTTCGCCGCCCTCGCCGCCGCCGACGCCGGCGCGGCCACGGCGCGGGTCGCGGCGGAGTTCACGGGCTGGGCGCCGGAGCTGCGCGCGCTGATCACCGACGCGGACGCCCCGCCGGTCGTGCGTCCCCTGTACGCGCTGCCGCCCGCCCACCGGTGGGACCGGGTCCCCGGGGTGACCCTCCTCGGTGACGCCGCCCACCTCTCGGCGCCGAACGGCGAGGGCGCCAACCTGGCCATGCTCGACGGCGCCGAGCTCGCCATGGCGCTCGCCGCTCACCCCGACGACGTGGAGACCGCGCTCACCGCCTACGAGCGGGCCCTGTTCCGGCGCGGCGCCGAGGCCGCCGCGGCGGACGGTGCCGACCCGCACGGACCGGACGCCGGCCCCGACGCGATGCACGACCTGATCGCCGCGGTCACCCGGCAGGAGCAGTAGCCGGACGGCGCGGCGGACCGGGTGCCCCGCCGCTCGCCCCCGCTGCGGCGCCGTGCGACACCCGCCTCACCGCTCGCCTCCGGGTGCCCCGGTCGTCCGCCCACGGCAGGCGGACAGCGGGACGACGGCGCAGGATGGGGGCGGACGGCGGCCGGGCCGGCGGATTGAGTCGCCGCACGCGCGGGTACCCGGCTGCTCTCCTATCCACCGGTGCACACAGACAGGGCAGCTATGAGTGTGATCGAGGGCGCCGTCGACATCGACGTACCGGTGCGTGTCGCGTACAACCAGTGGACGCAGTTCGAGAGCTTCCCGCGGTTCATGGACGCGGTGGAACGGATCGACCAGCCGCAGGTCACCCTCTCGCACTGGGTCACCCGGTTCGCCGGGGTGACCCGCGAGTTCGACGCCAAGGTCATCGAGCAGCACCCTGACGAGCGGGTGGCCTGGCGCAGCATGCACGAGCCGCACCACACGGGCTCGGTCCGCTTCGAGCCGCTGGGCGAGGCCCGCTGCCGGATGCGCTACCGCCTCGACTTCACCCCGCAGGGCCTCATCGAACGGGCCGCCGACTCCGTCGGCCTGGTCCGCCGTCAGGTCCACGACTGCGTGCGCGGCTTCAAGGAGTACATCGAGGGCCAGGGCGCGGAGACCGGCGCGTGGCGCGGCACCGTCGTCGACGGCCACGTGCAGCCGGAGGCCGAACGGGCGCCGCGGCCGGTGCCGCACTGGCCCACGGGCTGACCCACCCCGATCCCCCGAGCGGCCGGCCCGGCGGCGGTACCGAACGAAAGGCTGAAGTGGTGCACGAGTCATCGACCGCCGACCCCGGCGGTGAGCAGGCGAAGATCACCCCGCCGAAGACCTGGGCGGCCGGTGTTCCGGCGGTGGCGCACGCGGTCCAGTACTCGCTGGCCGAGACCTCGCCCCGGCGGACGACCCTGAACCTGCTGGAACTGAACCAGACCAAGGGGTTCGACTGCCCCGGCTGCGCCTGGCCGGACCCCGATCCCGGCAACCGGCACGCCAATGAGTACTGCGAGAACGGCGCGAAGCACACCAATGACGAGGCCACCACCCGGCGCGTCACCCCCGAGTTCTTCGCGCGTCACTCCGTCTCCGAGCTGGCCAGGGCCTCGGACCGGTGGCTGAACCAGCAGGGCCGGCTGACCCACCCCATGGTGAAGCGGCCGGGCCGCGACCACTACGAGCCCATCAGCTGGCACGACGCCCTCGGGCTCATCGCCGAGGAACTGCGCGCGCTCGACTCCCCCGACGAGGCGGTCTTCTACACCTCGGGGCGGGCCGGGAACGAGCCCGCGTTCGTCCTCCAGCTGTTCGCCCGCGCCCTGGGCACCAACAACCTGCCGGACTGTTCCAACATGTGCCACGAGTCGAGCGGCACGGCGCTCCACCAGACGCTGGGCATCGGCAAGGGCGACGTGAGCCTGCCCGACCTCCACCACGCCGATCTCGTGCTGAGCCTCGGCCAGAACCCGGGGAGCAACCACCCCCGGATGCTCTCCGCCCTGGAGGAGACCAAGCGCAGGGGCGGCAAGATCGTCGCCATCAACCCGCTGCCCGAGGCCGGCCTGATGCGGTTCAAGAACCCGCAGAAGCCGCGCGGCGTGATCGGCCGCGGCACCAACATCGCCGACCAGTTCCTCCAGATCCGGCTCGGCGGCGACCTCGCCCTCCTCCAGGCCCTGAACCTGCTGCTGCTGGAGGCCGAGGAGGCCGCGCCCGGCACCGTTCTGGACCGGGCCTTCATCGACGCCCGCACCGAAGGCTTCGAGGAGTTCGCCGCCCACCTGCGCCGTACCGTCTCCTGGCCCGACGTGCTGGCCGCCACCGGGCTGCGACGGGCCCAGATCGAGGAGCTGCGGGACCGGGTCCTGAAGAGCGAGCGGATCGTCGTCTGCTGGGCGATGGGGCTGACCCAGCAGAAGCACGCCGTGCCGACCATCCGCGAGGTGGTCAACTTCCTGCTGCTGCGCGGCAACATCGGCAGGCCGGGCGCGGGTGTCTGCCCGGTGCGCGGCCACAGCAACGTCCAGGGCGACCGGACGATGGGCATCTGGGAGCAGATGCCGCAGGAGTTCCTCGACGCGCTGGAGCGCGAGTTCTCCTTCACCCCGCCCGCCGCGCACGGCCTGGACACCGTGGACTCCATCCGGGCCATGGCCGAGGGCCGGATCAAGGTGTTCCTGGGGCTCGCGGGCAACTTCGTGCGGGCCACACCGGACAGCGATCTCACCGCGGACGCGATGCGCCGTTGCCGGCTGACGGCGCACATCTCCACGAAACTCAACCGCTCCCATGCGGTGTGCGGTGACACGGCGCTGATCCTGCCCACCCTGGGCCGCACCGAACGGGACCGGCAGGAGGGCGGCGAGCAGTTCATCACCGTCGAGGACTCCATGAGCCAGGTGCACGCCTCCAGCGGACACCGGGAGCCCGCGTCGAAGCACCTGCTCAGTGAGGTGGCGATCCTCAGCAGGCTCGCCCGGCGCACCCTCGGGGACCGGGTCCCGGTCCCCTGGGCCGCGTTCGAGGAGGACTACGGCCACATCCGGGAGCACATCTCCCGGGTCGTCCCGGGCTTCCACAACTTCAACGCCCGCGTGACGAAGCCGGGCGGTTTCGGCCTGCCGAACCCGGTCAACGACGGCGTCTACCCCACCCCCAGCGGCAAGGCGATCTTCACCTGCAACGACTTCGAGATGCTGCGCGCCCCCGAGGGCCATCTGCTGCTCCAGACCCTGCGCTCGCACGACCAGTGGAACACGGTGCCGTACACGACGAACGACCGGTACCGCGGCGTCCACGGCTCCCGCCGCGTCCTCCTGGTCCACCCCTCCGACCTGCGCGCCCTCGGTCTCGCGGACGGTCAGAAGGTCGACGTGGTCAGTGTCTGGCGGGACGGCTCGGAGCGCCGGGCCGACGACTTCCGGCTGGTCTCCTACTCGACGCCGCCCGGGTGCGCCGCCGCGTACTACCCGGAGGCCAACGTCCTCGTACCGCTGGACAGCGTCGCCGACCAGAGCAACACCCCGACGTCGAAGGGGATCGTGGTCCGCCTCGAACCGCGCTGACCCACCCCCGTACGCCGACATTGCGGACATAACGGTCGCGAGAGACCGTTGAGGGATGACACACATACTCGTACCGCCGACCGAGACGCCGCCCGCGGAGGGCTCGACCGCCGAGGCCCATCAGGAACGGGCCGACGGCGGGATGTGGGAACACCCCGCCTGGTGGGCGTGGCTCATCGTGATCGGAGCCGCCCTCGTGGCCGGTTACTTCGTGGCCCGGATCTGGGGGATGTGACCGCCGGGCGCCGTACTCAAAGCCGCGGGTCCTGGCGGGAGCGCAGCGTCCAGCGGCGCTCCGCGTAGGCGAGGTCGTCGCGCCACAGCCGTCCCGCCGCCGCGCGCATCAGCGGGCGCATGACGACCGCCGCGTGCCGCGCGAGGGCGAAGCCCGGGCGCTCGGACGTGGCGATCACCGCTTCGACGACGGCGGTGCGCGGCGCGGGGTGTCCCTCGGGCGTCAGCGGCGTGGCATGGGTCTCGACCACGGAGTCCCGGCCTTCGCCGTCGGTGATGTGCATGACGACGGTACGGGGCTCGGGGGCTGTGAACACAGCGCGGACCGGGACCACGAGCCGCGAGGTGAGCCGGAAGCTGACCTCCACGACGAACCGGTCCGGCTCCGTGTCGTCCCCGCCCGCCGCGTCGCCCCCGGGGCTCTCGATGACGCGCAGGTCGACGAACGAGTACGGGTGGAACCAGGCTCCGTGCCAGGGGTCGAGCCGGTTGGCCACGACGTCCTCGGGCTCGCAGCGGCCCAGGCCGGTGTAGACGGCCGGAAGGGAGTGTGCCGGGTCCGGCCGCGCCGGGACGACCGGCCGGTCGAGCGGCTGTTCCCCGCCCGTGCTGTCCAGCCGCACCCAGACCAGGACGCCGTCGTCGTGGACGGGAAGAGTGCGCCAGCCGTCCCTGCCCCGGGCGTCCAGGGCCATGCCGTGCCAGTGGCAGACGAGGGTGCCGCAGCGCACCGGACTGTCCTTGAGCGGGGCACCGAGGTGCGGGCAGGCTCCCGGGCCGGCGGCGATCCGGCCGCGCGCGTCCCGCCACAGGACCAGTTCGCGGCCCGCCACCGTACGCCCGAGGGGCGCCTGCCGGGGCACGTCGGCGGCGGCTCCGACGACGTACCAGTTGCCGGAGGGGCGGGCCTGCGCCCGTTTCAGGGCCGTCTCGATCACGGCGGGGCGCGCCGCCCGCCAGGTGGGTTCCTGGCGCTCCCAGGCGGGCGGGTCCTTGCGCAGGGTCAGGGGGAACCGGGGCCGCCCGGTCCGCCTGCTCATGCCGCTCCCTGGCGTACGGGCGCGGCGGACCTGAGGGCGGCGGACGCGGCCGGGGCGGGCGCGCAGCGGTGGCCGATGCGGGCGCGGGCGATGCGGGCGAGCCCGTCCAGGGCCACGACGGCGCGGCGGCGGCGGGGGACCACCGCGCGCCGGTGCAGCACGCTGTACCCGTCCTCGGCGACGGCGTCGAGGATGCCGGAGTAGAGCACGAAGGCGGTGCGGATGCAGGGCCGGGAGACCGGGTCCAGGAGGGCGATGCCGGGGACCGCCTGCCGGTAGACGTCGCGGGTCAGCGCCTCGAACGCCTTGAGGGCGCGGGTGATGCGGGGGTTGCGGCGGCCGGTGTCGCGGCTCCACCGCAGCTGTTCGCGGTCGACGCCGTGGGCGTGCAGCAGGTCCGCGGGGACATAGACGCGCCCGCGGTCGAGGTCCTCTCCCACGTCGCGCAGGAAGTTGGTGAGCTGGAAGGCGACGCCGAGGGCGGCCGCGTAGGGTTCGGCCTCGGCGCGCGGCACGGTGGCGCCGAGCACGGGGAGCATCTGCAGCCCGATCACGGCGGCCGAGCCGTGCATGTACCGGCGCAGGTCCTCGTAGGTGGGGTAGTCCGTCACCGTGAGGTCGTCGTGCATCGACGTCATGAAGTCATAAAAGTGGCGCGGGTCGATCCCGTAGCGGTGTGCGGTGTCGGCGAGGGCGTGGACGACGGGCTCGGCGCTGCGGCGCGTGCTCAGGCCGTGCCGCAGGCTGTCCGAGAGCGACGCGAGGGCGGCGGCCCGGCGCGCGGCGTCGAGGTCGTGGCCGTGGGAGTCGACGATGTCGTCGGCCCAGCGGGCGAAGCCGTACAGGGCGTGGACGGCGGGTCGCCGGTGGCCCGGCAGGAGCCGGGTGGCGAGGAAGTAGGTCTTGCCGTGGCGGGCGTTGAGCCGGCGGCAGTGCAGGTAGGCGCGGCGCAGGGCGGGGTCGGTGATGCCTGCGGCGTCGAGTTCTCGGGCGGTCACGAGGGTGCTCCTTCATGGGGCTTCGGGCGGTCGGCCCGGCCGCGGGCGCGGGGCGGCGCCGCGGTGAGGGAGCCGGTGATCCGTGCGGCGGCGAGCTTTCCGGAGAGCAGGACGGTCGGGACGCCGACGCCGGGGGTGGTGCCGCAGCCGGCGAGGACCGCGTTGGCGGTGCCGCGGACGAGGTTGCGGGGGCGGAAGGGGCCGGTCTGGGCGAAGGTGTGCGCGGCGGAGAACGGGGTGCCGGCCGCGTGGCTCTGGGCGTGCCAGTCGGCGGGGGTGACGAGGCAGTGTTCGTCGAGGGCGGAGCCGATTCCGTCCAGGCCGCGGCGGTCCAGTTCGGTGAGGAGTTCGGCGCGGTAGCGGGGTGCCAGGTCGCCCCACTGCTCGGGGCTCGGGCCGATGTCGGTGTTGGGGCAGGGGGCCAGGATGTAGTGGAGGTGGCGGCCGGGCGGCGCCAGTGTGGGGTCGGTGGCCGTGGGCCGGGTGATGAGCAGGGACGGATCGCTCATCAGGCGGCCGTGGCGGGTGAGTTCGTCGAAGGTGTGGTGCCAGGCGGCCCCGAACGAGAGGGTGTGGTGGGCCAGCTGCGGCCAGGTGCGGTCGGTGCCGGCGTGCAGGATCACCGCCGAGGGCGCGTGCCGCAGGGGCCGGGTGCGGCGCGGGGTGCGGCCGAGCAGCCGGTAGGAGACGGGCAGGTCGGGGGTGAGGACGACGGCGTCGCACGGGATGCGTCCGGCGTCGGTGACGACGGCGGTGATCCGCTCACCCGTGCGCTCCAGGCGCTCGACGCGGCGCCCGTAGTGCAGTTCGGCTCCGGCCGCCTGTGCGGCGTCGGCCATGGCCCGGGGCAGGGCGTGCATGCCGCCGCGCGGGAAGTAGACGCCCGCGACGGTGTCCATGTAGGCGATGACCGCGTAGGCCGCCAGGGCGCGGGCCGGCGGGACGCCGGCGTACAGGGCCTGGAAGGAGAAGACGCGGCGCAGGCGTTCGTCCTTGATGAACCGGCTGATCTGCGCGTCCATCCGGCCGAAGCCGCCGAGCGCGGCGAGCCGGGCCAGGTCGGGGGTGAGCAGTTGCAGCGGCGAGTCGAAGTTCGTGTCGATGAAGTGCTTCATCTGTGCCTGGTAGAGGCGGCTCAGCCAGTGGCGCAGGCGGGTGTACCCGGCCGCTTCCCGGGGGCCGGCGAACTCCTCGACGGCCTGCGTCATGGCGTCCGCGTCGGTGTGCACGTCGAGGCTGCTGCCGTCGGCGAACGACGCCCGGTAGGCGGGGTGCAGGGCGATGAGGTCCACGCGGTCGCGCAGCCGCTCCCCGACGGCGGCGAAGGCCTCGTCGGCCAGCTCCGGCATGGTCAGCACGGTCGGCCCGGTGTCGATGCGGTAACCGCCGCGCCGCAGCTGGCCCGCCCGGCCGCCGGGCAGGTCCGCGGCCTCGACCAGGGTGACGCGGCGGCCCGCGCCCAGCAGGTGGAGGGTGGCCGCGAGACCGGACAGGCCCGCACCCACCACGACCACGTGGTCCGTCCTGCCGCGTACGGTCCTCATGCGGCCGCGCCTCCGTCCCCGGCTCCGGCGGACGACCCGGCCGCCTGGCGCACGAGGTCGCGCAGGCGGGCGCGGGCCGGCGGGTCGAGCGGCGCCGCGTCCAGCTCGCGCAGGCTCCGCGCGGTCAGGTTCCGGATCTTCTCCTCGACGCTGCGGCGGGCCCCGGTGCGTTCGAGCACGTGCCGGACCTCGTCCAGGGTGCTCGCGTCGAAGCCGGGCCGGCCCGGGCAGCGCTCCAGGACCCGCAGCGCGTCGTGGTCGCCGGCGGCCTCGGCGCGCGCGTGGGCCAGGGCGACCAGGTAGGTGGGTTTACCGGCGCGCAGGTCACCGCCGGCGGGTTTGCCGCGGCGGGCGGCGCCGGGGAACACGTCGTCGAGGTCGTCGCGGAGCTGGAAGGCCAGCCCCGCACCGCGTCCGGCCGAGCACAGGGCGCGCAGCGTCGGCTCGTCCGCGCCGCCCAGCAGCGCGCCGAGCTGGAGGGGGCGTTCCACGGTGTAGCGGGCGGTCTTGAGACACGCGACGCCGAGGGCCTGGCCGAGGGACCGGGTGCGGGTCAGCTCGCCCTGGACGTCCAGGTACTGTCCGGCGACCATCTCCATGCGCATGCGCGACCAGGTGCGGCGGATCGCGCCCGCGCGCGGGGCGGGCAGGCGCAGGGCGGCGACCTCGTCGTCGGCCCAGGCCAGCGCGAGGTCCCCGGCGAGGATCGCGGCGGATTCGCCGAACCGTCCGCGGTCCGGGTGCGCGGACGCCGCGTACTGCGTCGCGTAGTCGACGTGCAGGGCGGGCCGGCTACGCCGAGTGGGGGCCTGGTCCATGACGTCGTCGTGGACCAGGGCGCAGGTCTGCAACAGCTCCAGCGCCACGGCCAGCGAGAGCGCGGCGTCGATCTGCTCGTCGTCGGGCAGCCCGCAGGCGCGCAGCCCCCACCACAGGAACCGCGGCCGGACCCGCCGTCCGCCGACGAGGGTGAAGCGGGCGACGCGCTCGGCGACGTCGGCCCCGAACACCGCGTCGACCGAGGCCGCCTCCGCGACCCGGCGAGCCAGGTGCAGGGCGAGGCGGCGCTCCACGGTCCGTGTCACGTCGGCGTCGATCTGCCGCGCGCGGACCGGCACCGGGGTGCGGCCGGCGGGCGCGGACAGCTCGGTTTCCCCGCGCTCCGCCCCGTCGTGCGGCACCACAGCCGTGGCGGCGCCTGTTGCCTCATCGGGGGGCATGTCGGCTCCTTCTGGGATGGCGGGGCTGGCAAAGTGCTGTCCAGAGGCTTTCCCCGTCTCCCACGGGATCGGATGCACCACGCCGCGGCAACCTGAGATCGGCCGCTGAGCGCACCCGCGCGCCGGTCCCGGCGGGCGGCGGGGTGCATCCGTGACCGGCCCCGTACGGGAAGGGCCTGTCGGAGCGAGTGGTCTACAGCCGGAGGTGAGTGTGCGGTCGGACGTCGTGATCATCGGTGCGGGCGCCGCGGGTCTGTCGCTGGCGGAGCGCCTTGCCACCTCCGGGTCCTCGCTCTCCGTACGGCTGATCGAGGCACCGCCGGGCCCGGTGCGCCCCGCGCCGCGGACCTGGTGCTTCTGGGAGGACGGCGCGGGCCGCTATGACGAGGCCGTCACCGCCGCCTGGAACCGGCTGCGGGTACGCGGCCCCGGCGGACGGCTGATCGACGCGGGCACCGGCTCCGTGCGGTACAAGATGATCCGCTCCACCGACTTCGAGGCGGCGGTCGCGCGGCGGCTCGCGGGGCGGCCCGGCTCGACCCGTACGGAGGCGACGGTCGAGGCGGTCGAGGGGACCGCCGACGGCGCCGACGTCCTGGTGCGGACGCCCGAGGGCCGGGCCCGGACCCTGTCGGCGCGCTGGGTCTTCGACTCGCGGCCGCTGGGCAGCCTGCCGCGGGCCCGGACGACGCTGCTGCAGCACTTCCGCGGCTGGTTCGTCCGCACCCCGCGGCCCGCATTCGACCCGGGCTCCGTCGAACTGATGGACTTCCGCACCCCGCAACCGGACCGCGGCCTCGCCTTCACCTACGTCCTGCCCACCAGCTCCGCCACCGCCCTGGTCGAATACACGCAGTTCTCGTCGTCCGTGCTGCCCTCCGAGGAGTACGACCGTGCTCTGCGGAGTCATCTGCACACGGTCCTCGGTATCCGCGACTTCGAGATCGAGGCCCGCGAAGAGGGCGTCATCCCCATGACCGACGCCGTCTTCGCGCGCCAGAGCGGCGGCTCCGTCTTCCGGATCGGAGCGGCCGGCGGCGCCACCCGCCCGTCGACCGGTTACACCTTCACCGCCATCCAGCGGCAGACGACGGCCATCACCGCGGCCCTCCTCGCGGGGCGCCGCCCGGTGCCGCCGGCGCCGCACTCCCGGCGCTCGCACGCGATGGACGCGGTCCTGCTGCACGCCCTGGCGAGCGGCCACCTCGACGGGGCGGCCTTCTTCACGCGGCTGTTCTCCCGCGTCCCCACCGAGCGGCTGCTGCGCTTCCTCGACGGGGCGACCTCGCTCTACGAGGACCTCTCCATCGGGCTGAACAGCCCGGTCCTGCCCCTGCTGCGCAGCGCGGCCTCCCTGCCCTCCCGCCCGCTGCTCCCCTCCCCCACGCCCTGACCACCGGGGCCACGCCTAGGAGAACCATGCCGACCCTGCGCGACGCCCCACTCGCCCGTGCCTTCGACCACGCCGCGCGCAGCTATGACGCCCTCGTGCGGACCAACCCCGGCTATCACGCCCATTTGCGCCGCTCGGCGCGGCGCCTGGGTCTGCGCGGCGGCGGCCGGGGGCTGCGCGTGCTCGACCTGGGATGCGGCACCGGGGCTTCGACCGCGGCGCTCCTGTCCGCGGTCCCGCAGGCGCAGGTCACCGCCGTGGACGCGTCGGCCGGGATGCTGGAGCGGGCCGCGGCGAAAGACTGGGCGGGCGACGTCACCTTCGTGCACTCCCCGGCGGAGCGGCTGGCCGACGCGGGGGTCACCGGTCCCTTCGACGCCGTCTTCGCGGCCTACCTGTTCCGCAACACGGCCGACCCGGACCTGATCCTGTCCGCCGTGCGCGGGGTGCTCGCGCCGGGCGGCCGACTGGCCGTGCACGACTACACGCTGAGCGGGAAACACCGCCACCGTGCCCTGTGGTCGGCGGTCTGCGCGGGGCTGCTGCCCGTCACCACCGCGCTGGGGGACGGCGCGCTCTACCAGCATCTGTGGCGCAGCGTCATCGAGTTCGACACCGCGGACCGGTTCGCGGGCCGGATGGCGGACGCGGGGTTCACGGGGGTGCGCGTCCTGCCGCTGCCCGGCTGGCAGACCGGCATCACCCACACCGTCGTCGGCCACGTACCGGACGAGGAGCTTCGCGGATGAGGCGCCGATACCGGCTGCCGCCCGGCGCGGCGGACCGCCGGGCCGTCCGCCTGCCGGCCACCCCCGGGGCCGCGCGAGCGACCGGCACGCCGCCGTCGGCCGCCGTCGTCGGCGGGGGGATCGCCGGCCTCTCCGCCGCCGTCGCGCTGGCCGAACGCGGCGTGCGCGTCACCCTCTTCGAGCGCGAGGCCACCCTCGGCGGACGGCTCGCCGGGTGGAGCACCCGGCTCGCCGACGGTTCGACCGCCACCATGAGCCGCGGTTTCCACGCCTTCTTCCGCCAGTACTACAACCTGCGGGCGCTGCTGCGCCGGACCGATCCGCACCTGGAGCGGCTGACGCGGTTGCCCGACTATCCGCTGTGGCACGCCGACGGGATGCGGGACAGTTTCCGGCACGTGCCGCGGACCCCGCCGTGGAGCGCCCTGGGCTTCGCCCTGACCAGCCCCAGCTTCACCCTCGGCGACCTGCCCCGGATGAACGCCCGCGCGGCCCTGCCCCTCATGGACGTACGCGTCCCGGAGGTCTACGAGCGGCTGGACGCGTGCAGCGCGCACGACTTGCTGTCCGCGATCCGCTTCCCGGCCGCCGCGCACCATCTGGCGTTCGAGGTGTTCTCGCGCAGCTTCTTCGCCGACCCGCGCCGGCTCTCGGCGGCCGAGATGGCGCTGATGTTCCACATCTACTTCCTGGGCTCGGCCGAAGGGCTTCTCTTCGATGTGCCCAACGACCCTTTCCCCACGGCCCTGTGGGACCCCCTGCGCGACTACTTGGAGACCCTGGATGTCGACATCCGGGTGTCCGAGCCGGTCGACCGGGTCACCGCCGCGCCGGGCGGCGGCTTCAGCCTGAGCACCGGGACCCGCACCCGCGACGTCGACGCGTGCGTCCTCGCTCTCGACACCGGCGGCCTGCGGCAGTTGGCCGTGAGCAGCCCCGGCCTCGCCGACGACGGCTGGTACGCGCGCGTCGCGGGGCTGCGGACCGCGCCCGCCTTCCTCGTCTCCCGGCTGTGGCTGGACCGCCCGGTCGCCACCGACCGCGCGGGCTTCCTCGGGACGAGCGGTTACGGCAGCCTCGACAACGTCAGCGTGCTGGAGCGGTGGGAGCACGAGGCCCACACCTGGTCGCGCCGCACGGGCGGCTCCGTGGTCGAACTGCACGCCTACGCGGTCGCCGACACCCCGGCCACCGCCGACAAGGAGGCCGAACAGCGGCGCCTGGTCGAGCAGTTGCACCGCCTGTACCCGGAGACCCGCGCGGCACGCGTCGTCGACGCCCGGCACGAGTGGCGCCAGGACTGCCCGCTGTTCGCCGTCGACGGATACGCCGACCGTCCCACCGTGCGCACGTCCCATCCCGCGCTCATGGTCGCCGGCGACCTGGTCCGCACGGATCTTCCGGTGGCGCTGATGGAACGGGCCGCGACCAGCGGCATGCTCGCGGCCAACGCCCTGCTGGAGCGGTGGCGGTTGCGCGGCCACGAGCTGTGGACGGTACCCGCACGCGGCCGGACCGCCGCGCTGCGCGCGGCCGCGCGGTGGGGGACGGAGCGGGTCCCGTCCCGGTGAGGACGGACGCCCTGTCCTGGCCGCTTCCGCCGGCAGCCGGGGGAACCCCGGCTACGGTGGAGGCAGCGCAGGGTCAACTCAGGGAGGACACGCACATGTTGATCGCAGCCGAGAAGGGCGACATCAGCACGCTGATCGGCGGCATCGCCCCTGACTGGGGCCCGTTCGGCGCGCTCGGCACCGAAGCGAAGACGATGATCCAGGTCGTCATGGCCGTCGCGATCCTGCTCTGCCTGGCGATCGCGATCTGGGGCGCCGCCAAGCAGCGCGTCGGCGCCACGGCGCTGCGCGACACCTTCAGCGCGGAGCAGGGCAAGGGCCTCATCATCGCGGGCCTCACCGGCGTGTTCATCATCGGCTCCCTCGGCACGCTCTTCACGATCGTCTACGGCATGGCGGTCTGACCGCGCCGGCCGGTCTCCTCCGCGGCCCCGGGAATCCGCGCAGGTGTGACGGGGTTACCGCTGTACCGCGATCAGCCGCGGGCCACCGCACAGAGGAGAGACGGCCGTCGATGAGCCTGCGCCAGTTCGAGTACGCCCTGGCCGTCGCCGAAGCCGGTTCGGTGACCGCGGCGGCGGAGTTGCTGCGCGTCGCCCAGCCCTCGATGTCCCAGCAGATACGCGGCCTGGAGCGGGAGCTCGGCGTCGCGCTGTTCGCCCGTACGCCGACCGGGCTCGTCCCCACCGCGGTCGGCCGTGACTTCCTGCGGGAGGCGCAGGTCGCCGTGCGGGCCGCGGAGCGCGCGCGGGCGACGGCCCGGGCGGGTGCGGGCGAGCTGACGGGCGAGCTGGTCGTGGCCGTGCAGATGGGCTTCGGCACCCGGCAGTTCCCGGGCGCCCTGAGCGCGTTGCGCCGGCGCTGTCCCCGCCTGGAGGTCACCGTTCTCGAACAGTCCAGCTCCGCGGAGCTGGAGCGGCTCTCCCGCCGCGGCGCGCTCGGCCTGGCCCTGATGGCGGCGTGCGAGCGGTCCCCCGCCGACGCCCACCGCCTCGGCGAGGAGGAGTTCGTCGTGGTGCTCGGCGCGGACCATCCGCTGCTCGCCGCCGACCGGGTCGACCTGGCGGATCTCGCGGGCGAGCCGTGGGTGCGGTTCGACCGCGAGAGCGCCCTCGACGGCGTACTGCTGGCGGCGGTGGGGGCGAGCGGGCCGACGCCGGCCACGGCCGCCCGCGTCTCCCGGATCGCGACGGCGGTGCGCTGGGCCGCGGACGGGCTGGGCGTCACGCTCGTCCCGGCCTCCACGGTGCCGCCCGGGTACGAGCACCTCGCCCGCCCGGTCCGCCCGGCCGTCTCCCAGCCCGTCATCGCGGTGCTCCCGGCCGACGCGGACCCGGCGGCGGCCCTGCTGGACCTGCTGCGCCTGGAGACCTGGTCCGGGGCGGTGCCGGCCGCTCCCCGCCCCGATCCGGTCCGTCAGGCCCGCCACGGGTGAAGCGCCGCCGCGGCCCGCCCGAACCGAGTCAGCGGCGGAAGTAGACGTGCGTCGTCGTGCCCCGCTCCGGATCGCTGTGCGTCCGTACGAGATCGGCCACCACGTTCACCAGCAGCAGCCCGCGTCCGCCGTGCTGTCCCCGGGGCGGCAGATGGCGTCCCGCGAGCGGATCGCCGACGACACCGGCGTCCCGGACCTCGCAGACGACGTGCTGGTCCTCGGCCCAGATCCGCAGCGCCCCCTGGCCGCCCCCGTGGACCACGCTGTTCGTCGTCAGCTCGGCGACGGCCAGCTCCAGGTCGTCCAGGCGCGGCGCGCCCAGACCGAACGCGGCGGCGCGACAGGTCGCCTCGTGGCGGACGTCCGTCAGGGTCGTCGCCCGGTAGACCGTCGCCACCGCGCCGGGCGGTGCGCTCAAGGGCAGGTTGTACCGGGCGGCGAGCGCCTCGGGGGCGTAGGCCGCGCTGGCGGCGCGGGTGCCCGCGTCGATGACCGTGGGGTGGGCGGCGCGGGCGTCGGCGAGCACCGACTCGTCCAGCCGGGTCGCGTCGTACGGACACAGGACCGTCGCCTCACGGCCTTGGAACGCCCTGTTGACCAGGGCCTCGTGCTGGACGCAGGCAGGGTACTCGGCGGCCGTGCGGCCTGCCCAGACGGGTTCGCTGACGATGCGCACCCGGCGCCCGGGGTGGCCGTCGGCGAAGGCACGCAGCACGCGGGGGATGATCCGTCCGGGGTTGCGCCCCGCCCGCTCCATGTCGAGGAGCTGGACGTCCGCGGCCTGTCCGCCCAGCGCGGCCCGGACGAGGGCGAGGCTGCCGCCGGGCACGGCCACCGCCACCGGCTCACCGGCGGCCAGTGCGTCCTGGACGAACGGCACGGTACCCGCCAGGTACTCCTGCTCGTCCCGGTAGAACAGCGCCGGGTGGGCGAAGGGCTGGGGTGCGGGTACGCCGCTCGGGTGCGTGGGCAGGCTGATGTGCTCGGTCACCTTCGGTACGGGGCCACTCGTCAGCGGCCGGAACTCCAGCTCGGCCGCGCAGGTCCCGCCACCGGCCGACGCCACCTCCGCCTGCGGTTCGGTCACCACACGCCCCCGCTCTCCCGCGACCCCAGGACTGTACCCCGGGTCACGGCCGCGGAACATCCGGGCGCCTGCCCCGGGCCGGCCTCACGCCCCGGCGAAGGTCAGCGGGGTCTCCAGGCGGGCCGCGAGTTCCGCCGGGGTGATGCCGAAGGTCTCGGTGACGGTGACGCCCTGCCCGGTGAGGTCGAAGACGGCGAAGTCCGTGTAGACGCGGTCGACGCAGGCGAGTCCGGTGAGCGGGTAGCCGCACTCGGGCACCAGCTTGGGCGCGCCGTCCTTGGCGAAGAGCGTCATCATCACGAAGACCCGCTTCGCCCCGATCGCCAGGTCCATGGCGCCGCCGACGGCGGGGACGGCGTCCGGTGCGCCCGTGTGCCAGTTGGCGAGGTCACCGGCGGCGGAGACCTGGAACGCGCCGAGGACGCAGAGATCGAGGTGGCCGCCGCGCATCATGGCGAAGGAGTCCGCGTGGTGGAAGTACGCGGCTCCCGGCAGCTCCGTGACGGGGACCTTGCCCGCGTTGGTCAGGTCGGGGTCGAGCTCGTCCTCATGGGCGGCGGGTCCCATGTTGAGCATGCCGTTCTCGGTGTGGAGCACGACCGCGGAGCCGGCGCCGAGATGGTCGGCGACGAGGGTCGGCTGTCCGATGCCCAGGTTGACGAAGGCGCCGTGGGGGATGTCGCGCGCGATGAGGGCGGCGATCTCGTGCTTGCCGAGCGGCCCCCGTCCGCCGTTCGACGCGTTCGTCCCGCTCGTCGGGTTCATGCGCGCCCCGCCTCCTGCACCACTCGGTCGACAAAGATGCTCGGGGTCACGACGGTCTCCGGGTCGATCGCGCCGGTCGCGACGATCTCGCGGACCTGGGCGATCACGGTGGTGGCCGCGGTGGCCATGACGGGCCCGAAGTTGCGGGCGGTCTTGCGGTAGACGAGGTTGCCCATGCGGTCGGCGCGGTGCGCGCCGATCAGGGCGACGTCGCCCTTGATGGGGTACTCGAGGACATGGGTGCGTCCGTCGATGACGCGGGTCTCCTTGCCCTCGGCGAGCAGGGTGCCGGCGCCGGTGGGGCAGTAGAAGGCGCCGATCCCGGCCCCGGCCGCCCGCATGCGCTCGGCGAGGGTGCCCTGCGGGACGACCTCCAGCTCGATGCGGCCCGCCCGGTACAGGCCGTCGAACACCCACGAGTCCGCCTGGCGCGGGAAGGAGCAGATCACCTTGCGGACCCGGCCCTTCGCCAGCAGCGCGGCCAGCCCGGTGTCCCCGTTGCCCGCGTTGTTGGAGACGACGGTGAGGTCGCCGGCGCCCCGGCGGATGAGGGCGTCGATCAGTTCGACCGGCATCCCGGCCATGCCGAAGCCGCCGATCAGTACGGTGGCGCCGTCCTCGACCCCGGCCACGGCCTCGTCGGCGTCGGCACACACCCGGGCGGTCATCGGGTGCCTCCGGTCAGGTTCGCCGGCGCGAGAGCGCTCGAGAACCGTCCGAAGGGCGTGCGTGCTGCTGCGTACACGTAACTGTCGGTCACGTGCTCACCCTAGGAGCGTCCGGTTCATCACGTCCAAGACCTGGTCGGCATGGATTGATAAGCCGGATGCATAAATGCTTCTAGGGTGGCGCCATGGAACTCCGTCAGCTCCGGTCCTTCCTCGTGCTCGTCGAGGAGTGCCACTTCGGCCGTGCGGCGGCCCGCCTGCACGTGGCCCAGCCGGCCCTGTCCCAGCAGATCAAGCAGTTGGAGCGGGAGCTGGGACTGCCGCTGTTCCACCGCTCCACCCGCCGGGTGGAACCGACCGAGGCAGGCCTGCAGCTCACCGACTACGCGCGCGCCCTCGTCACCGAGGAGGAGCGCGCCCGGGTGCACCTGCGGGAGCTGGCCACCGGACACGCGGGACGCGTCCGCGTGGGGTTCATCGGCACCGCGACCTACGACGTGCTGCCCCAGGTCGCGCGGACGGTACGGGCGGAGCTGCCGGCGGTCACCATGGACCTGCGCGGCGAACTCCTCACCCCGGAACTCGTCGAGGGCCTGCTCTGCGGCAGCTACGACCTGGCGGTCCTGCGCGGCTCGGTCGCCGACAGCCGGTTGCACGTCACCCGGCTGCGGTCCGAGCCCCTGGTGGCCGTGGTGCCCAGCCACCACCCGCTGGCCGGGCGCCCGTCGCTGCCGCTGCGCGCGCTGGCCGGCGAGCCCTTCGTCATCCATCCGTCCCAGGCCCGTTCCTCCATGTACGAGCGGGTGCTGTCCGCGTGCGCACGGGCCGGGTTCCACCCGGACCGGCTGACCGAGGTCGGTGAGACGGCGACGCTCGTCGTCTTCGTGGCGGCCGGGCACGGAGTGGCCCTGGTCCCGCGCTCCGTGCGCAGCCTGAGCCTGGACGGGGTGACCTATGTGCCGCTGGAGGAGCCGGAGACCGTCGACCTGCTGCTGGCCCGCCGGGCGCACCGCAACTCCCCCGCCGCGGAGCAGGTCGCCTCGGTCATCGAACGGTGCGCCGGGACGGGGTGACGCCGGGCGCGCCTGTGCCCGTGACAACGCAGCAAACGTGAAGGGGCTCAACGCCGCACACGGGGGGATGCGGCGTTGAGCCTGGGGCAACCCTAGCCGCACCCACCCGCGCCCCCGCTCCGACTTCCCTGCCGACGGCGCGAAATGGTCGCCCGCGAGAACCCGCCCGCGCCCGCCGGGCCAGGGTGGCGGCGGTTGCGGCCGCACAACCACCGCCTGGAGCAAATCGACTCTGGCGCACACGATGACGGAAAACAGCCCGCCCGGGTGAACGCGTGGTGATCCGGTGATCGCTGGGTACACGGGCCGGCATGACAGCTACCAATGAGCTTCCGGAGCGTTCGTCGGCCGCCGTGCGCGGGCTGCGCCGCGTGCGCGGCTTCTACGCGGGAGGGGCGCTCCTGTGGGCGGCGTCGGCCGCCTGGACCGGGTGGCTGAACCCGGGCAGCAGGCAGATGTGGGTGTCCCTGCTCCTGCTCACGGTGTTCGGCGCCCTGCTGGCCACCACGTCCCTGTGGCTCGGCAAGGCGACCCGTTCGCGCCCGGTGGTCCGGCGGGCGCGCACGGCGACGCTCCGGCCCGCCGGGGCCGCGCGCCACGTCAGGGCCTGACCGCGCGCCGTCCGCGCCCCTTGCTCCCGGGTGCGATTCGGCCGAAAGGACGCCCGTTCGTGAGAGCCGGGCCAGGACGGGAAGGCCGTACTCGTCCGGGCACCACACCACCGGCGGACCGACAGATCGGACGGGACAGACGATGGCCGGCACCGACCAGACGCGAGCGGGCACGGCGCCCAGCAGCATCCGCCTTCCGGGGATCGTGCTGGGGGTGGGGCTCGGCGGGTTCGTCGACGGCATCCTGCTGCACCAGCTGCTCCAGTGGCACCATATGCTCACCAGCACCGACAGCGACCGGATCGGGGTGAAGTACTACCCCGCGAACACCGTCTCGGGCCTGCGGATGAACACCGTGTGGGACGGCGTCTTCCACGCCGTCTGCTGGGTCGCGGTCATCCTGGGCCTCGGCCTGCTGTACTCCCGCGTCACCCACCACCGCCGCCGGGTCTGGACCTCCCGGGTGCTGTGGGGCTGGATCCTGGCGGGCTGGGGCCTGTTCAACCTCGTGGAAGGGCTCCTGGACCACCAGATCCTCGGCATCCACCACGTCCACGGCGGCCCGCACCGCATCTGGTGGGACCTGGCCTTCCTGTTCCTCGGCGTCCTGCTGATGGCCGGCGGGTACCTGCTCCAGCGCACCGGCCGTCCCTTCGACCCCGACGCCCCCGGCCCGTCCGAGGCGGCCGCGCGGACCGGCCGGCCCGCCTGATGGTCGCCGCCCCGCTGACGGGCTCTGCCCCGCACCACCCCATGCACGAGCAGGGCGCCGGCGGAGCCCCGTGGGGGACGCTGCTCCCCGCGGCCGTCGTGCTCGCTCTCGCCGTCGGCTACCTCCTCCTCGCACGCCGGGCCCGGCGCCGCAACCCCGTCCAGGGCTGGAGCCGTCCGCGGGCCCTCTGCTTCCTCGCCGGGTGCGCGCTGCTGGCCGTCGCCCTGCTGCCGCCGCTGGCCCGCTTCGCGCACGAGGACTTCCGCGGGCACATGGCCCAGCACCTGCTGATCGGCATGTACGCGCCACTGGCCCTGGTCCTCGGCGCGCCGGTCAGCCTGCTGCTGCGCACCCTGCCCGCCGCCCGGGCCCGCGCGCTCACCGGCGTCCTGCACAGCCGCCCGGCCCGGTTGCTCGCGCATCCGGTCACCGCCCTGGTCCTGGCCACCGGGACGTTGCCGCTGCTGTACTTCACCCCGCTGTACGACGCGACGATGGACCGGCCCGCCCTGCACTGGCTGATGCACGCTCACTTCCTGCTCTCCGGCTCCCTGTTCGCCTGGGCCGTCGCCGGACCCGACCCCGCTCCGGCCCGGCCCGGTGTGCCCGCCCGGCTCGTCGTGCTGGGGGTGGCGGTCGCCGCACACGCCTCGATCTCGCAGCTGCTCTACGGCGGTTTCCTCCTCGGCGTGCACGCACCGGCGGCACAGGTGCGGGGCGGCGCCGAGCTGATGTACTACGGCGGCGACATCGCCGAACTCCTCCTCGCCGCGGCCCTCGTCGCGACCTGGCGGCCCGAGCGCAGGCGTCTGGCCGGGCCGCAACCGCGGCGGGCGCCGGGCCGGATCGCCGACACCGCGCAACTGCCGTAGGGCGAGCGCCGGTCCGCGGCCGCGGGAGGCCGCCGGGCGCCGGCGCCACGTAGAATTCCGGCGTCCGAGCCGACCGCGGCCCACCCGTCGCCCCACCGTGTTCTGGAGCCGAGATGAGCAGCGCCCTGCTGGTGATGGACGTCCAACAGGCCATCGTGGACGCCGTGGACGACGGCTCCGGGTACCTGCCCCGGCTGCGCCGGGCCATCGACGCCGCCCGGGCGGCCGAGATCCCGGTGATCTACGTGGTCATCGCGCTGCGCCCCGGTTTTCCCGAGGTCGGCACGCGCAACAAGCCGCTCGCCGCGATCGCCCGGGAGGGCCTCTACGTGGAGGGGGCGCCCGGCACCGGCATCCATCCCGCGGTCGCGCCCCGGCCCGGCGACGTGGTGGTCACCAAGCGCCGGGCGAGCGCGTTCTCCGGCAGCGATCTCGATGTCGTACTGCGCGCTCGCGGCATCGACAGCCTCGTCCTCACCGGCATCGCCACCAGTGCCGTGGTGCTGTCCACCGTGTGCCAGGCCAACGACCTGGACCTCGGCCTGACGGTCCTCGCGGACGCCTGCCTGGACCCCGACCCGGTCGTGCACCGGGTCCTCGTGGAGCGCCTGTTCCCGCAGTGGGCGGAGGTCGTCGGCGTCGACGACTGGGTCAGCGGCCTCGGAGCCGGCTGACCCTTTCTTTTGTGGCGGCTATGACGGGGTATGACCTGCAGTGCAGCTGACCGCACCCGCATCGCCGTACTTGAGGAGACCACGTTGAGCGGCAAGGACGAGGAGAAGACGCTTCTCGACGGGCTGTGGGTCGACGACTCCCAGCCGGAGCGCCCGGTCCTGCTCGACGAGGAGGGCGGCCCCCTGCGCACGTGGCAGGAGAACTACCCCTACACCAAGAAGCTCGGCCGCAAGGAGTACGAGCGCGGCAAGCGTCTTTTGCAGATCGAACTGCTCAAGTTGCAGAAGACGGTCCGCGACCGGGGACAGCGCGTCGTGATCCTCTGCGAGGGGCGCGACGCGGCGGGCAAGGGCGGCACCATCAAACGCTTCACGGAGCGGCTCAACCCGCGTGGCGCGCGCGTGGTCGCGCTGGACAAGCCCTCCGAGCGGGAGGCGGGCCAGTGGTACTTCCAGCGCTACGTGGCGCACCTGCCGAGCGCCGGTGAGATCGTCTTCTTCGACCGCTCCTGGTACAACCGCGCCGGGGTCGAGCCGGTGATGGGTTTCTGCACGCCCCGGCAGCACCAGCAGTTCCTGGAGCAGGCGCCGCTGTTCGAGCAGATGCTCACCGACGACGGCATCGTCCTGATCAAGTTCTGGTTCTCCGTCTCCCGCGCCGAACAGCGCACGCGGTTCGCCATCCGCCAGGTCGACCCCGTCCGTCAGTGGAAGCTCTCACCGACCGATGTCGCCTCGCTGGACCTGTGGGACGCCTACACGCGCGCGAAGGTGGAGATGTTCCGGGCGACGGACACCGGCCACGCCCCGTGGACCGTGGTGAAGACGAACGACAAGCGCCGCGGCCGGCTGGAGGCCATGCGCCACCTCCTGCTGCGGTTCGACTACGAGTCCCGGGACGAGGCCGCGGTGGGCAAGGCCGACCCGCTCGTCATCGGCCCCGCCGACACTCTCTTGGAGACCGGCGAGGACCCGACGGACCTGTCGCCCAGCCGCCTCGCCGACTACCACGAGGGCCCCGGGCAGCACCCCCGGCCGGCCGGTCCGGCCGCCTCACCTGAAGTGTGACGGGGGTGAGCCGAAGGCCCGGGAGAAGGCGGCAGTGAACGCGGCGGGCGAGGCGTAGCCGAGGCGGGCGGCGACCGCGGTCACGCTCTCGGTGGCCAGCAGCGGCAGGCTCGCCAGCAGCCGCGCCCGCGCCCGCCAGGTCGCGGGGCCGGTCCCGGTCAGCGCGCGGAAGCGGCGGTCGAAGGTGCGGGTGCTCATCGCCGCCGCGCGCGCCCAGTCCGTGTTCGTCAGCGTGGCGTCGGGCGCGGCCAGGTAGGCGCGGCACAGCGCGCGGAACGGCTCGTCGCGGGGCAGTGAGACGGCGAAGGGCACGGGCGTCATCCGGCGCAGTTCGTGCAGGGCGAGGCGGACGAGGGCGCCGTCGCGGCCCGCCGTGTCGTAGTGCGCGTCGAGGTCGTCGGCCGCGCGCAGCAGCTCGCGCAGCAGGGGGCCGACCTCGATGACCGTGCAGGTGGCGGGCCACCACGGCACGGCGTCCGGTTCGATGTAGAGGCTCCAGGTGGAGACGCCGAGCATGCGGACCTCGTGCGGCACGGTCGGCGGGATGAGGACGCCGCGGTCGGCGGGGACGGTCCACGAGCCCTCGTCGGTCTCCACCCGCATCACCCCGCTCGCCCCGTAGAGGAACTGCGCCCGGCGGTGCGCGTGCCGCACGAGCTGGAAGTCCGCCGGATAGTCGACGCCGACGGGCAGCACGTCCACGGGCAGGCGGTCGAGGTCGTCGATGGAGGCGTTGCGCATCCGGGCAGTGTAGGTGACTGTGGCTGAGACGCGAAGGTTTTCGGCAGACCATCGATTGCTGGTCAGCTGGTCGGCACGGTGCAATCGTCGGGTGTCCGTACTCGTGTCTGTTCTCGTCCTCCTCCTCGTCGGTCTGCTCGTCGGGGTGACCACCGTCCTCTTCGGCTTCGGCGGTGGTTTCGTGACCGTCCCCGTGATCACCGTGGCGGATGCCGCGCTCGGCGGTGACGCGGTGCGCGTCGCCACCGCGACCTCCGCCCTGGTGATGCTGGTCAACGCGGTGGTGGCCACGCTCGCCACCCGGCGCGAGGTGCTGGCGCGCCTGCGGGGCCGCGCCGCGCTGTTCGCCTCGCTCGCGGCGGGCGGGGGGCTCGGCGCGGCCGCCGCCCGGTTCACGCCGGGCGCGGCGCTCCGCTGGGGGTTCGTGCTCTACGTCGCGGTGACCGTCGTCGATCTGCTCGCGCGGCCGGGTTTCCTCAGGCGGCCCGCTTCCCGGACCGGGCACGCGCGAGGGGTGCCGACGGCGCTCGGCCTGCCCATCGGCGGTGTCGCGTCCTTCCTCGGTGTGGGCGGCAGCGTGATGACGGTCCCGCTGATGCGCCGCGCGGGCGCCTCGATGCCCGTCGCCGCCATGCTGGCGAACCCGCTCACCCTCGTCATCGTCGCCCCCGCCCTGCTGGTCTCCCTGCTGCTGCGCGGGCACGCGCCCGCCGCCGCGGGGCTGGTCGGCTCGGTGGATGTGGTGTCCGCGCTCGCGCTGCTCGCGGGGTCGGTGCCGCTGGTGGTACTGGTACGCAGGCGCCCGCCGCGCATCCCCGATGCGCTGCACGCCTGGACTTATGTGGCTCTGCTGCTCGCAGCGGGGGTGACGGTCGCCGTCACGGGTTAGGCCGGGGCCGGCCCGCGGGTGCCCGGGTCTCAGCGGGGCCGGCGGATCCGGATCGGGCCGCGGACCCCGGCCGTCGTGACGGGGTGGCCGCCCTGGGTGATCTCCACCTCGCCGGCCGTGGCGAGGCGCCGGGCGGCGCGGCGGGCGGGCTCCATCAGCTCGCGCCAGCCGTCGTCCTCACCCTCGTACACCTCGCGCGCGGCGTCGGACGGGCAGATCGACGAGGTGGGAGCACGGCGGTCCAGCAAGGCACCGATCGCCCGCTCCAGGCGCTGTTCGATCTGCCGTTCGCTGTCGTCCGTCACCGTTCCAGTCTCCCACCGACGGCGACGGCCACCACCGGGCGTCCCGAGGGAGTGGCTGAGTGACCGCACGGTCGTCGGAGCGAACGGCGGCTCCCGGCCCATTGTCAGTGCCTCCCCCTAGGGTGAATACATCACTCGGGAAGCTTCGGAGGGGGAGCGAATCGTGTCCGCAAACAGGATTCAGCACAAGGTGAATCACGTCGCGCTGGTGGTGGACTGTTCGGGTTCCATGCGGCCGCACCAGAATCAACTGGTGCGGGTGGTGGACGAGTTCGTCGCGGGTCTGAAGGCCGAATCCGACAGCCTGGGCCACGAGACCCGGATCAGCCTCTACTCCTTCGACCACCGGGTGGAGAACCTGGTGTGGGACATGGACGTGAAGCACCTGCCGTCCATGCGGGGGCTGTATCAGGTGAACAATGGCGCGACGGCTCTCATCGAGGCCTCGGTGAAATCCCTGGACGACCTGGGACACATCTGGGAGGAGTACGGCGAGCACAGCTTCCTCCAGATCGTGGTGACGGACGGCGAGGAGAACGCGTCGGGGGGCGACCGCCGGCACGACGGGGACATGGCCGTCCTCGGGCCGTGGCTGGAGCGGATCACGACGCGGATGGGCGGCCTGCCCGGCCACTGGACCTCCGCGATCCTGGTGCCGAACTCCCTGGCCAAGCGGACCGCGCAGAACTACGGCTTCCCGGCGGGGAACATCGCGATCTGGGACGCGGACTCCCAGAAGGGCGTCGAAGAGGCCATCGGCACGGTGCGCGCGGCCGCCACCAGCTTCCTGCGCGGGCGCGAGCAGGGCGTGCGCGGCACCAAGAACCTGTTCGCGGTCGGCCAGGACATATCGGTCGACGAGGTGCGGGCCAGCCTCGAACCCATTCCGGCGGACAGGTACCGCCTCCTGAAGGTCGACAAGGAGATCGAGATTCGGCCTTTTGTGAACTCGCACCCGGGCGTGACCTACGAACGCGGCGCCTGCTATTACCAATTGGGAGCCCGCGCCCAGGTCCAGCCGAACAAAGAAGTCATCGTGGTCGAGAAGGACACCGACCGCGCTTATACGGGTGACGCCGCACGCAATCTCCTCTTCGGCACGGGAATTCAGGGAACGGTCTCGGTGAAGGCGGGCAACAATCCCCGGCTGGAGGTCTACGTGCAGAGCCGTTCGGTGAATCGGAAGCTCAAACCGCATACGCGGCTGCTCATCATGTTCTGACGCGCATAACATCTGGACGCTCATAGCGTTCTGACGCTCATCCAGATCTGCACCGGGGCCGACTCGGGAACCTTGGCGCGGTCCGCTTCGTTCACGGACCCGACCACCAGTCGGCCCTGGGGAGAGAACGTGCCCGACTCCACACCCACCACCCCGGACACCCGTCCCACGCTGCCTTCCCTGCGCGCGCAGGCCGACCGGCTGATCGAGCTGGGGGTGCACGAGATCGCGGGACTGCCCGCGACCGACCTGCGTACCTTCGCCGAGAACGCCGGGCCGACCGTGAACACCGCGGACGGCGCCGGCGCCCTGCTCACCGTCCATCCGCGGCACGCCCCCGCCTCTGCTCTCGCCCCGCTGCTCCGCCGCGACGACAAGCCCGGCTTCGTCGTCACCGACATGCCGGACGTCGATCTCTTCGCGCCGCTGGACGGGATCGAGCTGCCCGACGCACCGTTCTACCTGCTGACCGGGGTCGACCGCGGCGACCGGATGGCCAACTGGAGCCCGGACGAGGCGCTTCCCGCACTCACCGCGACGGGCCGCACCCCGTTGCTGCTCAGCGAGGGCGTCCACTGGGTGCTGCAACAACCCGCCGCCCTCGAACGCAACCACTGCTTCATGACCATCGGCTCCCGGCTCCGCAAGGCCGGGGGCGCGCTGGACGCCCGTACCCCGGCCCTGTGGATCAGCAACGGCACAGGGCGGGACGGCCGCGAGCGGCGGAACGCCCCCAAGCTCGGCTGGTGCTGGGCGGGCAACCGGCACACCTGGCTGGGCTTCGCCTCCGCCACCGGCCGTCGCGGCTGACGCGGGGGCTACGCGGAGGGGCGCAGTGCGCGCAGGCGCTGGTCCAGTTCCCGTTGGTAGAAGTCGATGAATCCGTCGGGGTCGGGGCCGGCATTCTGCATCACCAGCCGGTCGAAGCCCGCGTCCACGAAGGGCTGCGCGACCTCGACGAAGCGCGCGGGGTCGGACCCGCACGCGAACTGGCCGAGGATGTCCTCCGTGCGGACGGTGGTCGTGGCCGCCTCGAAGTTGGCCGGGTTGGGCAGTTCGCTCATCACCTTCCAGCCGGTCACCGCCCACCGGGAGGTCTTCAGCGCCGCCTGCGCGGCCGTCTCCTCGTCGGGGGCCCACGCCATGGGGACCTCGGCGTAGCGGGGCCCGTTCCCGCCGGCCGCACGGTAGGCGGAGACGATCTCGCTCTCCGCGTCGGTCGCGAAGAGGCCGTCGCCCAGCTCCGCCGCGATCCGGGCGGCGAGCGGGCCGCCGGCCGCGACGGCGATGACCGGTGGCTCCTGCGGCAGGTCGAAGACCCGGGCATCGTCCAGCTTCAAGTACCGGCCGTGGTACGAGTGGTAGCCGCCGCTCCAGAGCAGCCGGATGATCTCCAGCGCCTCTCGCATCCTGGCGTGGCGCTCCGGTACGGAGTTGGGGAACCCTTCGCCGGTGACGTGCTCGTTGAGCCGCTCGCCCGATCCCACGCCGAGCGTGAAGCGGCCGTCCGAGAGCAGGGCCAGCGTGGCGGCCGCCTGCGCGATGATCGCGGGGTGGTAGCGGACGGTCGGGCAGGTCACGCCGGTCGCCAGTCCGATGCGGTCGGTCTTCGCGGCGATCGTCCCGAACACGGTCCAGGCGAAGGGTGAGTGTCCCTGCACGTCCAGCCAGGGGTGGTAGTGGTCGCTCATCTCCACGAAGTCGAACCCGGCCTGTTCGGCGAGCACGGCCTGACGCACCAGTTCGGCGGGGCCGAACGCCTCCGCGGCCAGCTTGTAACCGATCTGCACCGTTCCCTCTTTCCCGTCGACGCCCTCGGCCACTGCCAGAGGTCCCGCACATGCTGGTCAGGGCGGGTCGGGGCAGGACGCTGCCACGCCGTCAGGTGCCACCGCGTCACCAGGATGGGCCTTGGAGGGATGTCACGCGGGCGGAATCGGGCCGCGCCTGACGGATACGCGTACGTTTCGCGCCTCCGCCCCGCGGCAAGGCACCCCCTGCACGCTGATCACCCGAGTGTCGCGGGCGCGCGGCGAAGCAGCGGCGGACAGGAGGCGTGATGCGGACGGACGGCCACGGCGACAGCCACGGCGGAAGCGGCAGCCACAGCGACGGTACGGACGCGGTCCCGGGGAGCGTGCGCCGCCGCGCCTTCTTCGCCGCCGGGGCCGCGGGCGCCGCCACCCTCGCGGCCGGCTGCGGTGCCTCCGGCGCCGAGGGCGGCGGCGCCGCCGGTCCGCAGCCCGCGGCCCGCACCTCGCCCGCCTCCTCGGCCCGCGCCTCGCGCTCCCCCTCCCCCAGGGCCACCCGCCGCCGTCCGGAGCTGCCTCGCGGCGGACGCCGGCTCTTTCCCGAGCACCGGCTCGTCGGCTTCTGCGGGCTGCCCGGGGCCGCCGCTCTCGGCCGGCTCGGTACCGGCGATCTCGACGACCGCATCGCGGAGATCGAACGCCGGGGCCGCGCCTACGCGGACGGCCGCACCGTGCTGCCCGTGCTCGAACTGCTCGCCGCGGTCGCCAACTCCGGCGCCGGGTCCGACGGCACGTACCGCACCCGCGTCCCGGACCGGACGATCCGCACCTTCCACGAGGCGGCCCGCGCCCACAAGGCACTGCTCCTGCTGAACGTCCAGCCGGGCCGGGCCGCGGCCCTGGACGAGGTGAAGGCGCTGGAGAAGTGGCTCGTCCACCCGGACGTCGGCATCGCCCTGGACCCGGAGTGGGAGATGAGCGCGGGTCAGGTGCCGGGCGACAGCTACGGCCACACCAGCGGCGCCGAACTCACCCGCATCGCCGCCTATCTCGCCTCGCTCGTCGACGCACACGACCTCCCGGAGAAGGCATTCGTCTACCACCAGGTCGCCGCGTCGGTGGTCAGGGACGAACACCGGTTGAAGGTCCCGCAGGGGGTCGCCGTCGTGAAGAGCGCCGACGGGATCGGCTCGCCGCGGCTCAAGCGGGACACCTGGAAGCAGTTGGTCGACGCGATGCCGCCCCACCTGCACACCGGTTTCAAGCTCTTCTTCAAGGAGGACACCGAGGGCGGCGGCCGCCTGATGACACCGGACGAGGTCCTGGCGCTGACCCCGCGCCCCTCCTACGTCATGTACGAATGAGACCCGGACCGGCGCGGCCGAGGCGGGTTCAGGGGAGCGGCGGCAGCGCGAGCCACTCCTGCCAGCTGAGGTCACGGCCCACGTAACGCGGCTGCCGGAGCGGCCACTGCGCGGCGATCCAGTCGGGCACCAGCGCGTCGAGCGCACGCTCCGCCGGCGTGCCGAGGAGTTCGTCCACCACCCACCAGGAGATCTCGGCGTCGGCGCCGGCCCGCTCGGGCGGGTCGATGTAGACGCAGCCGAGCAGGACCGTCTCCTCCTCGTTCAGCAGGGCGTAGTTGAACGACTGGTGGGCGATGATCTCCTGCTCGTGGCGGCGGAGGTCGGCGCGGTCCGCTTCGTACGTCATCGTCTGCGCGGGCCAGCCCCAGGCCGGGCCGTAGATCGCGAACAGGCGCTCCCGGGAGCCCATCACGGCCGGGTAGTCGATCGCCGCGTCCGCCTCCCGGATGGGCCGCAGGTGGAACGGGGTGGCGGGCACCGGCACGTGGACAGGGTGGACGAAGTCGTCAGGCAACCAGCTCATGAGGGGCGAGAGTACAACGCGCCGGCAGGTGGCCGAGCGGGATTTCCGTCCTCGCGGGCGCCTCCGCCGCGGCGCGCGCACAGTGATCAGCGCCACATATGTGGAGGCTTCCGCACAGGATTGAGGGGCGCTTTCGGGGACACTCCCTTCGAGGATGCGCTGCGGGGGCGGTCATTATCACTGGGGAGTGTCAGACCGCCCCCGCGCCGTTCTCAGCCGGGGGGCGCCGTGGAACCGCGCGGGATCAGCGTCGGGGTCGGTACCGGTCGGGCCGCGAGGCGGTCCCCTGCCAGGACGCCGTAGAGAGCGCGGGCGACCTCGGCTCCGAAGGCGTGGATGTCGTGGCTCATCGCGGAGAGCGCCGGGTGCGTCAGCCGGCACAGCTGGGAATCGTCCCAGGCCAGCAGGGAGAGATCGGCGGGCACTCGCAGCCCCAGCTCGGCCGCGACGGACAGTCCGGCGACGGCCATCAGGTCGTTGTCGTAGACGATCGCCGTGGGCGGCCGCTCGGCGGTCAGCAGCGAGCGGGTGGCCCGGGCCCCCGCCGCTCCGGAGAAGTCCGTGTCCCGCTGCCGGTCCGCGTCCAGCCCCGCTTCCCGCATCGCCGCGCGGAACGCGGCGCGGCGGATCGTGCTGTGGCCGAGGTCGGGGGCGCCCCCGACCCGGGCGATGGCCCGGTGGCCGAGCGCGGCCAGGTAGCGCACGGCCGCCCTGACCGCGGCGGCGTCATCGGTCCACAGCGCGGGGAACGGCCCGGTCAGCGAGGGATGGGCGACCGCGACGGCCGGGAGCCCGATCCGGGCGAGCAGCGGGCCGCGTGGGTCGTAGGCGCGGAAATCGACCAGGACCGAGCCGGCGATCCGCCGGGTCCGCCACCAGTGGCGCTGCAGGTCGATCTCCTCGTCCAGGGTCCGCACCAGGCGCAGCAGAAGGGCGCCGGAGCGGGCCGAGACCTCGCTCTGCAACCCCGAGATGAACTCCATGTAGAAGGGTTCCAGGCCGAGTTGGTGGGCGGGCCTGCGGATGACGAACCCGATCGTGCCCGTCTCCGGGTGGCCCGGCGCCGGTTGCCACCCCAGCGCCCCGGCGGCCGCCAGGATCCGGGCCCGCGTCGGGGCGGAGATCCCCGGCTTGCCATGGACCGCAAGGGAGACGGCCGCCCGGGAGACCCCGGCACGTACCGCGACATCCTTGATGGTCACCTGATGGGGGCTCATGAGCCCGTCAGCGTAGACCGGTTGAGCGCACTGTCCACCGGCCCTGCACGGACGGATCCGCCATATTACTGGCCCTTTACTTAACTTGCTCACCTCCTGGACATCGTTGTCCGGGGTGTGCAGAGTGGCCCGCCAGCACGGTCCAGGCACCCCACCCCCTGACGGAAGGGACCCCCATGCCCAGAACTCCGCTGCCGCGGACGCGCGCGCTGGCGCCGCTCGTCGCCCTCCTCGCCGCCGCGCTCGTGGCGCTCGCCCTGGCCCCCGACGCGCAGGCGTTCCCCGGCCGGTCCAGGCAGCAGGTGATCGACTACCTGCGCTCGATCAGCGGCTCGCACATCGTCTCCGGCCAGCACAACAAGGAGCCGGCGAGCAATCCGGGCCAGTACACCCAGCAGGTCAAGGACGTCACGGGCCAGTACCCGGGCCTGTGGGGCGGCGACCTGATGTTCAACGCCGCCGACGTGGCCGCCCGGCAGCGGGTGATCGACCAGGCGAAGACCGAGTGGGCCAACGGCTCGCTGGTGGCGCTGACCTGGCACGTCTGCCCGCCGACGATGGGCAGTTCGTGCGCGTTCGAGGGCGGCGTCAAGTCCACCATCTCGGACGCGCAGTTCACCCAGGTCGTGACCGACGGCACGGCCCTGAACACCGCGTGGAAGCGCCGGCTCGACGAGGCGGTCCCGTACTTGCAGCAACTGAAGGCGGCGGGGGTGCCCGTCCTGTTCCGGCCGCTGCACGAGATGAACGAGAGCTGGAACTGGTGGGGCCACCGCCCGGGGGCGGACGGGAGCGCGAAGCTCTACCGGATCACCCATGACTACCTGGAGGCCAAGGGCCTGACCAACCTGATCTGGGTGTGGAACGTGCAGGACAACCCGGCGGGCGGCTGGGCCGGTTACTACCCGGGCGCCGGCTACGTCGACGTCGCGTCCCTCGACGTCTGGTACAAGAACTACCCGAGCACCGCCGACTACCAGCAGCTCCAGGCCATCGCGGCCGGCAAGCCGATCGCGCTCGCCGAGATGGGCAAGATCCCGAACGCGTCCCTGCTGGAGGGCCAGACCCGCTGGGCCTACTTCATGATGTGGTCGGAGCAGCTGCGCGGGAACAACAGCAACGCCGAGCTCCAGGCCGGCTACTTCCACCCACGCGTCCTCAACCAGGGTGAGGTGCAGCTGCCGTAGGGGACGGCGAGGTGGCCCGCCCCCGAGAGGCGGGCCACCTCGGCCGTGCCGACCGGTCAGGGGCGGCGCGGGCGCGGCGCCGCCGTGGAGGCGCGGGGGGTCAGGGACGGCATGGGCACGGGGTGGGAGGTGACCGTCCGTCCCTCGATGAGGTCGAAGAGCACCCGCGTCACGTCCGCGCCGAACCCGTGCACGTCGTGGCTCATCGCGGACAGGGTCGGATGTGTCAGCCGGCACAGCTGCGAGTCGTCCCAGGCCAGCAGGGACAGCTCGGCCGGCACGGAGACGTTCATCTCGGCGGCGACGCCGAGCCCGGCGACCGCCATGATGTCGTTGTCGTAGACGATGGCGGTGGGCCGCTCCGCGCGCAGCAGCAGCGACCGGGTGGCCCGCGCCCCCTCCTCCCCCGCGAAGCCGGACGCCACCTGGAGCGAACCGTCGAGCCCCAGGGACTCCGCCGTCCGCCGGAACGCCTCCTCGCGGATGGCGCTGTGGCCCAGCGCCTCGGGCCCGCCGACCCGGCCGATCCGCCGGTGGCCGAGGGCGGCCAGATAGCGAACGGCTTCGGCCATGGCGGTGGCGTCGTCGGTCCACACGGACGGCATGCCGCCGGTCAGGTCGGGGTGTCCGACCGCCACGGCGGGCATGCCCAGCTTCTTCAGCGGCTCGATCCGCGGGTCGTCCCGGTCGAAGTCGACCAGGACCGAGCCGCCGACCTGCCGCTCGCGCCACCACGTCTGCTGCAGTTCGATCTCCTCCTGCCTGCTGCTGACCAGGCGCAGGAGCAGGGAGCAGGAGCGCTCGGCCAGCACGCTCTCGATGCCGGAGATGAACTCCATGTAGAACGGTTCGAGACCGAGGAGCCGGGCCGGGCGGCACAGGGCGAGACCGACCGTGTCCGTGGTCTGCCGGGAGAGGCTGCGGGCCGAGGAGTTCGGCGCCCAGCCCATCTCCCGGGCCACCGCGAAGATCCGCTCCCGGGTCGCGTCGGAGAGCCCGGGTTTGTGGTTGAACGCGATCGAGACCGCGCCCTTGGAAACTCCCGCGGCGGCGGCGACGTCCTTGATGGTGACGCGCTGCGTGGGTGCGCTCACGCGGGTTCCACGCAGAAGAAGGCGGCCCGGATGGCGTTGGCCCCGGCGCCGTCCGTGCCGTGCAGCCGGATACGGGTGCTCTCGCCGGGGAGCAGTGTGGTCAGTCCGCGCTCGGCCCGGGCGTGGGGCGCGATGCGGTCGGCCTGCAGCAGCAGGTCTCGTACGAGAGTCTGGGCGGTCACCACGACGTCGACTGTATCCCGGTCCCGGCCGACGGTCTCGACGGCGATCTCGAAGCGGGGCTCGGGGTAGTCGAACGCGTGGTCCCGCGTCTCGAAGTGGAGCGCGCGCAGGTCACCGGCGTCGGCGACCAGGTACTCCTTGGCCGATCCGGTGGCCGGTACGACCTCCGGCGGGACGGGCAGCCGCAGGACCTCGCGGGGCGGCGCGGTGAGCCCGAGCGAGACGCGCGCCGCGAGGGTCCCGTCGGCCCGCATCAGGCGCAGCGTCACGTCGCAGCTCCATGGGGTGGCGCCCTGGTTGGCCAGGACGAGTTCGGGGCCGTCGGCGCCGGGTTGCAGGGTCAGCAGGCGGTCGGCGTAGAGGCGGCGCAGCTCGTGGTAGAGCGGCTTGGGGCGGCCGTCACCGTCGATCGCCGCCCAGGAGCTGACAGGCCAGCAGTCGTTGATCTGCCAGACGATGGTGCCGGCGCAGCGCGGCCAGTTCGCGCGCCAGTGCTCGATGCCGGTGGCGACGGCGCGGGCCTGGACGAGCTGGGTGAGGTAGTGCCAGCGGTCGAAGTCGCCCTCGGGCAGGGGGAAGTGGCGGGCGACTCCGCGGTTCAGCTTGTCGTTGCCGCCCTCGGCCTTCTGGTGGTGGAGCATGCCGGGTGAGTCCGGGGCGAGCGGCTCTCCGGGCAGGGCGCGGCGCAGGGTGGCGAGGGCCGGGGGCGCCTGCCAGCCGAACTCGGAGACGAAGCGCGGCACGTTCGCGCGGTACGCGGTGTAGTCCTGCCGGTTCCACACCTCCCACGAGTGGTGGGTGCCGTGGTCGGGGTCGTTCGGGTGGTGGTCCCAGGAGCCGGACCAGGGGCTGCCCGCCAGGTAGGGGCGGGTCGGGTCCGTCTCGGCCACGACGCGCGGGAGCAGTCCGAGGTAGTACCCCTCGCCCCAGGAGTTCCCGGCAAGCGCGCCCTCCCACTCCCAGTCGCGAAAGCCCCACAGGTTCTCGTTGTTGCCGTTCCACACGACGAGGCTGGGGTGCGGCATCAGGCGTGCGACGTTCTCGCGGGCCTCGGCCTCGACCTCGCCCCGCAGCGGCTGTTCCTCGGGATAGGCGGCGCAGGCGAAGAGGAAGTCCTGCCACACCATGAGGCCGAGTTCGTCGCAGGCGTCGTAGAAGGCCGCGTCCTCGTAGATGCCGCCGCCCCAGACGCGGACCAGGTCGGCATGGGCGTCGGCGGTCTGCTGGAGCCGGGTGCGGTAACGCTCGGGGGTGAGGCGGGAGGGCAGCACGTCGTCGGGGATCCAGTTCACGCCGCGTACGAAGATCCGGGTGCCGTTGACGACGAAGGTGAATCCGGTGCCGTGTTCGTCGGCGGCGCGGTCGATCTCGATGGTGCGAAAGCCGGTGCGGCGGTGCCAGCCGTCGAGTGGCCGGTCATCGGCGAAGAGGGTCAACTCGATGTCGTAGAGCGGCTGTTCGCCGTACCCGCGTGGCCACCACAGGCGTACGTCGGGGACGTCGAGCACCAGCGTGAGCGCGTCGCCGTCCGTCTCGGCGCGGGCCGACGCGCCGGCCACCGTGGCCTGCGCGGTGAGCCGCCGGGCGGCGCCGGCGGCGGTGCGTTCGAGGTCGACGCGCAGTTCCACGCGCCCTCGCGTGCCGTCCACGGTGACCAGGGGGCGGACCCGCGTGATGCGCGCCGTCGACCAGTGTTCGAGGCGGACGGGGCGCCACATGCCGGCCGTCACCACGGTCGGGCCCCAGTCCCAGCCGAAGCTGCAGGCCATCTTGCGGAGGTACTGGAACGGCTCGGGGTAGGCGTTGGGCCGCTCCCCCACCGTCGCGCGCACGGCGTCCGCCTCGTCGTAGGCGGAGTCGAAAGTGACGCTCAACTCGCCCGCGCGGCCGGTGACATCGAACCGGTAGGAGCGGTGCATATTGCGGGTGCGGCCCAGCTCGGCGCCGTCGAGAACGATCCGGGCGACAGTGTCGAGGCCGTCGAAGACCAGGTCCGTCCGCTCGTGCGCGCCGGTGGCTGTCTGCGCGGCGCCGAGGTCGCGGGTGTAGGTCCACGCGCGGCGGCCCACCCACGCGATCTCCCGCTCGTTGCGCCCGATGAACGGGTCCGGGATCCGGCCGGCGGCGAGCAGGTCGGTGTGGACGCAGCCGGGGACCTGGGCGGCCAGGCGCGTCCCGTCGTGGTCGAGACTCCATCCTTCGCTGAGCTGGGCGGTGTCCTTCATAGTGCGGCTCCAATCGGACGGACGCGGGCCCGGTTCGTATGAGACGCCGCCAACCTAGCCTCCGAGCTGTGAACCGGTCTAGTCCTCACGACGTTCCACCAGCCCGGCCAACACGCCTGTCAGTACCGCGACTTGCTCACTGCCTGGTGGCGAACGGTAACGATTGAGCATCGCGGCGGAAATCGAGCCTTTACCGGTTCATTCGCGGCTGACATAGTGCCGTCAGCCCGCTGGGCCCGAGCCGTAATCCTTGGAAGGAGTTGGGCACATGAGGACGAAGCCGCTGAGCGCGATGGCGCTCGCCGCCGCACTGCTGACCGTCACGGGGTGCGGGGGCGGAGGGGACTCCTCGGGGGAGGCGGCCGGGTCGCCGTCGGACCCGGCCAAGGTGTCGGGCACCATCACCGTGCTCACCAACCGCACCGACCTCGTCCAGGACGGCACGATGAAGAAGTACGCCGCCGCGTTCCGCACGACGTACCCCAAGGTGACCGTGAAGTTCCAGGGCATCACCGACTACGAGGGGGAGGTGAAGATAAGGATGAACACCGACAACTACGGGGACGTGCTGCTGATCCCCGGGGTGATCGCCAAGGGCGACTATCCGAAGTTCTTCGCCCCGCTCGGCTCCACCGCGCAGATGGCCAGGACCTACCGCTTCACCGGCAAGACGGACGTCGAGGGGAAGACGTACGGCATCGCCAACTTCGGTACCGCCAACGGCTTCGTCTACAACAAGGCCGTCTGGAAGGCGGCCGGCATCACCGACTGGCCCACCACTCCGGCGCGCTTCCTCGACGACCTGCGACGGGTCAAGGAGAAGACCGGCGCGACGTACTACACGAACTTCAAGGACGGCTGGCCGCTGAGCGGCGCGTGGAGCAACAACATCGGCTCGGTCACCTGCGACGGCAAGGCCTGGGACGCGCTGGCCACGGCCGACAAGCCGTGGCGGCCCGGCAGCGAGCTCAACGTCGACGACACGCTCCTCTACGACATCGTCCACCACAAGCTGGCCGAGAAGGACCCGACGACCACCAACTGGGAGGCGTCCAAGACCCAGTTGGCCAAGGGAAAGATCAGCAGCATGATGCTCGGCTCCTGGGCCGTCAACCAGATGCGCGCCGCCGCCTCGGCGGCCGGTGAGAACCCGGACGACATCGGCTTCATGCCGTTCCCGGCCCAGAAGGACGGCCGGTTCTGCGCGACGCTGGTCTCCGACTACCAGTTGGCCGTCAACACCCACTCGGACCACAAGCCCGCCGCGCGCGCCTGGATCGACTGGTTCACCGAGAAGTCGGGCTTCGCCGCGAAGGAGGGCGGGGTCTCGGCGCTGACCGCCATGAGCTTCCCCGAGGTCCTGAAGCCCTTCCAGGACAACGATGTCAAGCTCATCGAGCGTTCCGAGGCCAGGACCGAGGAGGTCAACGCCATCGACAACGCCGCCGAGATCGGCCTCGCCAAGCCGGACTACCGGCAAAAGCTCATCGACCTCGCGCGCGGCGCCCAGAAGGGTTCCTTGCAGGGCTACTTCGCCGAACTGGACAAGCGCTGGGCCGAAGCGGCGGCGGCCGCCGGGAGCTGACCGGACGCGCACGTGTGCGGGGCCCGCGCCGCCGCCCCGCCGGGGCCGGGCCCCACCGCCGGCCACCGCCTCGGACCACGAAAGGGCCGTTCCGCATGACCGTCACCCCATCGAAAGCCCCACCGGCACCGAAGCGGCACACCGCGCCCGTCCGGCGCCGCACCCGCCCCGGCTCCCCGCGCGCCACGTCCTGGCGCGACCACCCCCTGCGCAGGATCACCCCCTGGCTCTTCCTGCTCGCACCTCTCACCCTGCTGATCACGTTCACGTACGTCCCCGTGGCCGGCATGGTCTCCTACAGCTTCACGGACTGGGACGGGGTGAGCCCGGACCGGGACTTCATCGGCCTGGAGAACTACGTCAGGCTGTTCACCCGCCCCGAGCTGTTCCGGGTCTTCTTCGTCAGCTTCTACTACCTGGCCGCGTCGGCCGCGCAGATCGTGCTCGCGCTCTACTTCGCGACGGTCCTCAGCTTCGACCTGCGGTTCCGCAACCTCTTCAAGGGCATCCTCTTCTTCCCGTACCTGATCAACGGTGTGGCGATCGGCTTCGTCTTCCTCTACTTCTTCCAGGACGGCGGCACCCTCGACTCGCTCCTGTCCCTGGTCGGCGCCGACGGGGACCACGCCTGGCTCGGCACCCCGGAGGCGGCCAACACCTCGCTGGCGGGCGTCTCCGTGTGGCGGTACACCGGCCTGAACTTCGTGCTGTTCCTGGGGGCCATCCAGTCGATCCCCGGCGAGCTGTACGAGGCCGCACAGCTCGACGGCGCGAGCCGCTGGCAGCAGTTCCGGCACATCATCGCGCCGGGCATCCGGCCGGTGCTCAGCCTCAGCGTCATCCTGGCGGTCTCCGGCTCGCTGGCCGTCTTCGAGATCCCGTACATCATGACCGGCGGCTCGACGGGCACCTCGACGTTCGTCATCCAGACGGTCAAGCTCGCCTTCCAGTTCAACAAGACGGGCCTCGCCTCGGCCTGCGCCGTGGTGCTGCTTCTGATCATCCTGCTCGTCACCTGGATCCAGCGCCGGCTCGTGCCCGACGACAAGGTGGACCTCGTATGACCACGCTCACCACGGACGACCGGCCCCGCTCGCGCCGCCGGCCGGGCCTCGGCACCGCGCTGACCTATCTCTCGCTCGTCGCCGCCTCTCTGGTGGTCCTCGTGCCGCTCGTCGTCGTCTTCCTGACCTCGCTCAAGACGTCGCGCGAAGTGGCCGACGGGAGCGGTGCGCTGAGCCTGCCCGATCACTGGTTCAACCTGTCCAACTACGCCACGGCCTTCCGCGACGGGCACCTGCTGACGGCGTTCGGGAACACGGCGTTCATCCTGGTGTTCTCCCTCACCGGGACCGTGCTCATCGGTTCCATGACGGCGTACGCGATCGACCGCTTCGAGTTCCGGTTCAAGAAGATGGTGCTGGCGCTCTTCCTCGTCGCCACGCTCGTGCCCGGCGTGACGACGCAGGTGGCGACGTTCCAGGTGGTCAACGGCTTCGAGCTGGTGGACTCCCGGTGGGCCCCGGTCCTGCTGTACATGGGGACCGACATCGTCTCGGTCTACATCTTCCTGCAGTTCGTCCGCGGGATCCCGACGTCGCTGGACGAGGCCGCGCGGCTGGACGGGGCGAACACCTTCACCATCTACCGCAGGATCATCCTGCCGCTGCTCAAGCCGGCGATCGCGACCGTGGTCATCGTCAAGGGCATCACGACGTACAACGACTTCTACATCCCGTTCCTCTATCTGCCGTCCGAGGACAAGGGGACGATCTCGACGGCCCTCTTCCGCTTCAAGGGGCCGTTCGGCGCGCACTGGGAGGCGATCTCGGCCGGGGCGATCCTGGTCATCCTGCCGACCCTGCTGGTCTTCCTCTTCCTCCAGCGCTACATCTACAACGGCTTCGCCCAGGGAGCCACCAAGTAGGTGTCCGGGGGCGCGCGCCACCGGCCCCGGCCCCGTTCGCGGACGACGAGGGTGACGCGCGTACGCCGGAGGAACGGATCTCCCCGGCGGGCCCGGCGTCCGCTCCGTCCCGTCGGGCCCGTCGGGCGCTACGCGGCGGTGCGCACGGCGTAGTCGGCGAGGGAGGGCCCGAGCAGGCCGAAGACCTCGTCGGTTGCCGCGCTCAAGGTGGCTGCGATCTGCCGGTTCGTGCGGCCCTCGGCGGCGAGGTCGAGAGCGTGATGGAAGAGGGTGCGGTGGGCCGCGGCCAGGAGAGCGGCAGCCGCCCGGGGGGTGAGGGCTCCTGCGGGTGCCGCGGTCTCGGCGGCCAGCGCCGCGGCGAGGGCTTCCTCGCGCTGTTCGTGGAGTTCGCGCAGGCGGGCGCCGAGGGTGGGGCTGCCGAGGACCATCCGGGCGAAGTCCGGACCGCAGAAGCCGGCGAGGGCGTCATGGCGTGCGACGGCTGCCAGGTACTCGCGGTGCAGGCCGGCCAGCGCGGACTCGCCCTCGCGGCGGGAGCCGAACGCGGCGGCGAGGCTGCCGCGGAAGGTCTCGTGGAAGTCGAGGGCGAGGTCCTCCTTGCGCGGGAAGTAGTTGGTGATGGTCATCTTGGCCACCTGCGCGGCGATGGCGATCTCGGCGATGGTCACCGCCTCGAAGCCGTACTCCAGGAACAGCCGCGTCGCGGCGTCGGAGATGGCTTGGCGGGTCTGCCGCCTCTTCAGTTCTCGCAGTCCAGCGGTCATGCCCGCCATCCTAATCTAGGTCGGACCTAAAAATATGCTTGACTCTTAGATGGGTCGCACCTAACTTTATGTCCGTCCAAGGAAAACAAGTGGAAGGGAACCGGGTGAACCTGCGCATCACTGCGGCCGAGTCGGCCGCCGTCCGCGACCGGCTTGCCCGACTGGCCGACGGCATCCCGGATCTGCCCGCCGATGCCGACCTCGCCCCCGCGCTGCCGGCCACCGGCGGGGTGCCCGGCCGGTGGACCAACGCCTCCGGCCGACCCCCGGGCGAGGCCGGCGTCGTCCTCTACGTCCACGGCGGTGGCTTCGCCGGCACGGAACCCCGCACCGAACGAGCGTTCGCGTACCGGCTGTCGCAGGCCACGGGCCGCCCGGTGTTCGGCGTCGACTACCGGCTCGCCCCGGCACACCCGTATCCGGCGGCGATGCACGACGTGGCCGCTGCACACCGCCGCATGATCGAGCAGGGTGTGCCGGCCGGCCGCATCGTGCACGTCGGCGAGTCGGCCGGCGCCACCCTGGTGCTGTCCGCCCTGCTGGCGCTGGAGCAGGCCGGGGGCACCCTGCCGGCCACCGCGGTCGTGCTCTCCCCGCTCGCCGATCTCACGCTCTCCAGCCCCTCCCTGACGGCGGACCGGGGCCGCGACACCATCAGCAAGGCGGCACTGGAGACGGCGTGCACCCGGTACCTGGCCGGGGCGCGGCCCGACGCCGCGCCCCAGTCCCCGCTCCACGGCGACTTGTCGGGCCTGCCCGACCTGCTGGTGGTCGCCGGCGGAGCCGAAGTGCTCGCGGACGACGCCCGTCGGCTGGCCGCCGCCGCGACCGCGGCCGGCACCCTCGCCCGCCTCGACCTGTACGAGGACCTCCCCCACGTCTTCCACCTGGCCCTGCTGACCGGCGCCCCGACCGCCGCCACGGACACCTTCCTGCGCCGCCTGGCGCAGTGGACCCACGAGAGGACCGCATGAACCTGCGCGTCACCCCGGAAGAGCCCCTGCGCCTGATGAGTGTGCACGCCCACCCCGACGACGAGTCGAGCAAGGGCGCGGCGACGCTGGCCATGTACGCCGCCGAGGGCGCCGACGTCCTCGTCGTGACCTGCACCGGCGGCGAGCGCGGCACCGTCCTCAACCCCGCGATGGACCGGCCGCAGGTGCGCGCCGACCTACCGCGGATCCGTCGTGCGGAGATGGCCGCCGCCCGCGACATCCTCGGCATCCGCCAGCACTTCCTGGGATTCACCGACTCCGGGCTGCCCGCGGACGGTGAGCCGCTGCCGGACGGCTGTTTCGCCGCGACCGCGCTGGAGGAGTCGACCGCGTCGCTGGTGGCGCTGATCCGTGACTTCCGGCCCCATGTGCTGATCACCTACGACGAGACGGGGGGCTATCCCCACCCCGACCACATCCGTACGCACCAGGTCACCACCGCCGCCTTCGAGGCGGCGAGCGACCCCGGCCGCTTTCCCGGGGCCGGGCCTGTCTGGCAGCCGCTCAAGCTCTACTATCACGGCGCCCTGTCCAGGGCCTGGTTCCAGACTCTCCACGACGGCATGACCGCCCGCGGCATCGCCTCCGGAATGGAGGCGGTGCTCGCCGAGTTCGGCCCGGGCTCCGCCGAGCAGCCGGAATTCACCACCCGGATCCGGTGCGCCGAGCACTTCCCCACGCGGGACAGGGCGCTGCTGGCGCACGCCACACAGATCGACCCGAACGCCGGGTTCATGCTCCACGACCGCGCCGTGGAGCGTGAGGTATGGCCCACCGAGGACTACCACCTGGCCCGCTCCCACGTCCCGGTCACGCTCCCCGAGGACGACCTGTTCGCCGGGGTACGCGCCGAGCGGCCCACGGTGCTGGTCTCCGGCGGTGGGGTGGCCGGATCGACGGTGGCGTACTGGCTGTCGCAGCGCGGGTACGCCCCCACGGTCGTCGAACGCGCACCGGCGCTGCGCAGCGGCGGACAGGCGGTCGACTTCCGCGGCCCGGCCCTGACCGTGCTGGAGCGGATGGGCGTACTCGACCGGGTGAAGGAGCGCGACACCGGTATCGGCGACTGCACCGTGGTGGACTCCGCCGGCGAACCGTACGCCGTGATACCGGCCGCGCTCTATGCCGGCGGACTGGAGGTTCTCATCGACGAGTTGATCGAGATCCTGCACGACCGCGCCGCGCAGGCCGGCGTCACCTTCCGTTTCGGCGACTCCGTCACGGCGCTGGCCCAGGACGACGACGGAGTGCACGTCACCTTCGAGCACGCCCCGCCGGAACGCTTCGACCTGGTGATCGGCGCCGACGGGGCACACTCGGCGGTCCGGCGACTGGCCTTCGGCCCCGAGGACGCCTTCACGCACCACCTGGGCTGCTATTACGCCTACTGGGAGGCCGACAACCACCTTGGGCTCGACGGCGAGGGCATGGCCACCGGCGACGGCGAGACGGCGGCGCTGAGCGTGTTCACCGTCAAGGACACCAGGCGGGCCCGGGTGGGGCTGCTGTTCAAGGCCGATCAGCGGCTGCCCGTCGGCCGCGGCGACCGGAAGGCGCAGACGAAGGTCCTCAAGGCCCGCGCCGCACACCTGGGCTGGCAGGCCCCGGCCCTGCTGGCCGAGTTGGACAGAACCGCCGATCTCTACTTCGACGCCATGGTCCAGATCCGCATGGACGCCTGGTCCACCGGCCGCGTCGTCCTCGTCGGGGATGCCGGATACTGCGCCGCCCCGACCTCGGGCCGCGGCACCTCCCAGGCCCTGGTCGGCTCCTACGTCCTGGCCGCGCGACTGGCCGCGGCCGACGGCGACCACTCCACCGCCTTCGCCGCCTACGAACGCGCCATGCGCCCCTATGTCGAACACAACCAGGCCATCGGAGTCCAGGGCAGCCGATACGTCTTCGCCCGCCCCACCCAGGAGATGTTCGACGCCATGGCAGCCCAGGCCCACGCCTCCCAGCCCGAGCCCGGGCTGGAATCGCTCCTGCCGACCTGATGACCCCGGCGGGCCCGGGTGACGAAGCGACCGAAGAATCGGCAGAGTCGCGCGCGCCCTTTCCGGGGTCTTACCGGGGCTGCCGGGCCGTCACTCCTCGCGGCGGCTCAGACGTCCGGGCCACCACGCCTTCGGGCCGATGTCCCGGACGAGCGCGGGCACCAGCAGCGACCGGACGACCAAGGTGTCGAGCAGGACGCCGAACGCCACGATGAACGCGATCTGCACCAGGAACGCGAGCGGGATGACGCCGAGGGCCGCGAACGTTGCGGCCAGCACGACACCGGCCGAGGTGATCACCCCGCCGGTGGCGACGAGCGCCTTGAGGATGCCCTCGCGGACCCCGTGCTCCAGCGACTCCTCCCGGGCCCGGGACATCAGGAAGATGTTGTAGTCCACCCCGAGCGCGACGAGGAACACGAACCCGTACAGCGGTACCGACGCGTCCGTGCCGCTGAAGCCGAACACGTGCGGGAAGACGAGCGAGGAGATGCCCAGCGTGGCCGCGAAGTTGAGGGCCACCGTCGCGACCAGGAGGAGGGGCATGAGGACGGAGCGCAGCAGTGCGACCAGGATGACCAGGATGATGAGCAGGACCACAGGGACGATCAGCGCCCGGTCCCGTTCCGCCGTGTGCTGGGTGTCGTACTGCTGCGCGGTGTAGCCGCCGACCAGCGTGTCGGCCCCGTCGATGCCGTGCAGCGCGGCACGGAGCCGGGAGACGGTCGCCTTGGCCGCGTCGCTGTCGGCGGCGTCCTTCAGCGTGACGTCGACGCGGACCCGGCCGTCCACGACGCGGGCCGGTCCGGCGCCGGGCCTGCCCTGTTCGTTCAGGGCCGCCGCGCGGGCCACCCCTTCCGTCGCCGCGGCCCGCGCGGTGACCTCCTTCTCGTGCCGGGCGTCGGCGATCACCACGGCCGGGTTCCCGGAGCCGCCGGGGAAGTGGTCGGCCAGCGTGGCCTGCGCGGCGACCGACGGCGCGTCGTTGACGAAGATCTCGTCGAGCGGCACGCCCTTGGAGTTCAGCGTCGGGGCGAACGCGGCGCACACGAGCAGCCCGCCCAGGGCGACGGCCCAGATCTTCCGCGGCGACCTGCGCACCGCGCGTGCGACGCGGGGCCACACGCCCCGGCCGCCGCCCGTCGCGTCGGCCGGGCGCGGACGCGCGGGCCAGTACGCGGCGTTGCCCAGCAGCACCAGCACCGCGGGCAGGAAGGTGAGGGTGCTCAGCACGGCGCTGACGATGCCGATGGCACCGACCGGGCCGAGGGCGCGGTTGTTGGTGAGGTCGCTCAGCAGCAGCGCGAGCAGGCCGAGGGCGACGGTCGCGGCGCTGGCGGTGATCGCCCCGGCCGAGCGGCGCAGCGCGGCCCGCATGGCGGTGAACCGGTCGGCGCGGGCGGCGAGTTCCTCGCGGTAACGGGCGGTCAGGAGCAGGGCGTAGTCGGTGGCCGCACCGATCACGAGGATGGAGAGGATGCCCTGCACCTGTCCGTCGACACGGACGACGCCGTGGTCCGCGAGGACGTAGACGACCGCGCAGGCCACCCCCAGCGCGAAGACCGCGCCCAGGATGATGACGAAGGGCAGCAGGACGCTGCGGTACACCAGCAGCAGGATCACCAGGACCGTGACCAGGGCGACCACGAGCAGCAGCCCGTCGATGCCCGCGAACGCGCCCGACAGGTCCGCCTGGCTCGCCGCCGGGCCCGCGACGGCGACGGTGGTACCGGCCGCCCGCGCCGCCGCGCGCTCCACCCGGTCGAGCGTGGGCGAGAGGTCGTCGCCGAGGTCGGGACGGAGCTGGACGACGCCTTGCAGCGCCTTGTGGTCGCCGGAGGGCACCGCGGGCGACACCTTCCCCACCACACCGGGGGTTCCCTCCAGCCGGGCGAGCGCCCGGGTGGCCTGCTCGCGCTGTCCGGCGCTGACGGTGCCGCTGTCGGCGGCGGTCCAGACGACGATCGCGGGCAGGGTCTCGTCCTGCTGGAAGGCACGCTGTGCGTCGATCACGCGGGTGGACTCGGCGTTGCGCGGCAGAAAGGCCGCTTGGTCGTTGGTGGCGACCTCGCCGAGCCGTCCGGCGTAGGGCCCCAGGGTGCCGCCGACGGCGAGCCAGACGAACAGCAGGACGAGAGGCACGAGCCAGCGTGTACCTCGAGTGGTGCGGGACATGGATCTCCCCAGGCAGACGGCGGGAACAACAAGCTCAACGAAAAAGTATCTCAATGATTGAGTTATGTGGGGAGCGGGTGCTCCTCCTGACAGTCGCTTCCGCGCAGACCCTCATCCCGGATGCGGCTGGTTCCGCTGCGTCTGCTACGCCTGCGGACTCGTGGTCTGCGAGAGTTCCTCGTTGAGGTCGTTCAGAAACCTCAGCACCACCGTCAGTTCGTCCTCGCTGTACCCGCCGCGGACCCGGTCGGCCGCCGCCGCCAGCGGCCCGAAGTACCGCCGTGCCCGCGCCTGCGCCCCGGGCACGTACCGCAGATGGACGACGCGCCGGTCGGTGCTCTCGCGGACCCGGCTGACATGTCCCGCCCGCTCCAGCCGGTCCACGCAGGCGGTGACCGCGCCGGAGGTGAGGCCCAGGCGGTGGCGGAGCGCGCCCGGGGTCAGCGGCTCGGCGGAGTCCAGGATGGCGGCGAGCGCCTGCACGTCGGTGGGGTGCAGGCCCTGGCCGGCCGCGAAGCCGTGGACGAGACGGTTCAGCTCGCCGTTGAGCCGGCGCAGCTGTACGCCGAGGGCCTGCAGATCGGGGTGGGGATCCGCGGCCGGCCTGTCTGGTTCACGACTGTCCACCCGGCCACCCTACCGACGCTCCTGTGGCCGCCGGCTCCGCCGTTGATCACCCGCGTCCACCCCCGGCTCGGAGCCGTGGCCGGGCCCGGGCGCCGCGCCGGACTCGGCACTGGACGGCTCCTGTTCGCCCTCGGCGGCGCCGTCCGTGCCGACGAGGTACTCGAAGGTGCCGGTGATGGTCAGCAGCCGGTCCAGGCGCGTGGAGCGCTCGACGATCTCCAGCGTCGCCCCGACCGCGTCCAGGCGGCGGCGCAGTCCGAGCAGCGTGGACAGGCCCATCGAGTCGACGCCGCCGAGGCCGGCGCAGTGCAGCCGCACCACCCGGGTCGCGGGATGGTCGGCCAGGAGCTGGTCCGTGTAGGCGGTGAAGTGGCCGCTGGTGTCGTAGTCGAGGGCGCCGTCCACCTGGAGGGCGAGCACGCCGTCGTCCGTGCCGGTGAGGCCGAGGCGCAGGGGAGGGTAGGTGGTCATGCGGGCCGTCCTGGTCCGGGAACGGTCAGGGCACTGCGGGCCGCGGTCAGGATGCCGGTGGCCCGCGGGAAGTCCTTCAACTGGTGCAGGAGCGAGTCCAGAGCGGGCAGCAGGCTCTGCGGCGGCACGCTCCGGGCGTCCAGGATGCCGGCGGTCCAGGCGACGAACGTCGTGAAGAGTTCCGCGTCGTCGACGTAGAGAGCCGTGACGAGATAACTGACGATGTGGCCGATGTCCTCGGCCGTGCGCTCCCGCTGCCCCTCGCCGTAGGTACGCATCGGCGGGAAGGCGTCCTCCACGTCGATGAGGGTCTGTTTGACCAGTTGCCGCTTGCCCTGGCCGACCAGCGTGTACTCCTGGTCGGCCAGGTGCGGCAGATCCAGGTCGGGCAGGCGCGCCGCGTCGGCGGTGGGCCGGTCGAGCCCCTGTTCCAGGAGGGTGTGGGCGCCGACGGCGTCGGGGGCCCAGGCCGCCTGCATCCGGCGCGCGTAGCGGCCGTGCGGGCCGAACGCGGCGCCGCCGGCCATGACGGGGGTCCCGGTGGCCTGGCAGGCGCTGATCGCGGCGTGGGCGGTGGGCAGATGCGCCGGTATCGACGAGGACAGCAGCACGGCGTCGGATCTGCGCTGATGGAGGTGGGCGATGAGGTGCGCGGTCGGCACCTGCGCGCCCAGGTAATCGACGCGCCAGCCCCGCAGGCGCAGTACTTCGGCGACCAGCCGGGCAGGCAGCGCGTGCCATTCGCCGTCCACGCAGGCCACCGTCACCCGGCCGCGTGCCGGGGCGCCGGCGAGGGCGGGCGCGGCCACGTCGGCGACGGCGGAGACGCACCGTTCGTTGATCGCCGTCGCCGCGTGCTCCTGGGCGACGGTCAGCCGGTCGGCCGCCCATTCGACGCCGACCCGTTCTTGCGCGGGCGCGATCAGTTCGAGGAGCACCCGCTCGGCCGCCGCCAGGGTCCGCCCGGGACCGGCCGCGCCGACGGCGAACCGGACCAGCGCGACCGCATGGGTGTCGTCGCATGCCAGCAGTGCCTGCCACAGCTGCTCGCGCAGCTCGCCGTCGGTGAGCGCCGTGCCGGTGGCCGCGCTCGTCTCGCGTGTCGTCATGCAGTGAACCTGCCCCGAGTATGTCCGTCCACCGCGGTGAGGTGGTTGTTGCGCGGCGCTGTGATCGCCAGCAGCGCGATGTCGTCGTGCGGTCCCGCGCCGACCCACTGCGCGGTGGTCATCTGTACATATTCGGTGACGGCGTCGGCCGGCAGGCCGGCGCACTGCGACAGTGTGTTCCGCAGGCGTTCCTCACCGAACATGGTGTCGCCGAGCGGGCCGCCGTGTGCCTCGGTGACACCGTCCGAGTACAGCAGGCACGTCTCCCCCGGCGCGAGCTCCACGCTCGCCGTGCTGACCTTGACCATGTGTGTGGGCAGCGCGCCGATCAGCATGCCCATCGTGTCCGCCTCCTCGACGCGGCCGTCGGTCCGCACGATGAGCGGGGTGGGGTGGCCTGCGCTGGACACCCGCAGCCGCACCCGGCTGCCCTCCCGCTTCACGGAGGCCAGGGCGAGGGTCGCGAACCGGGCGTGGTGCGAGGTCAGCAGCGCGTTGTTGAGCAGCGTGAGCACCCGGTGGTGGTCCGCGGCGAACGGCAGCAGCGCCTCGATCGTGTTGCGGATCTTGCCCGTGAGCACGGCGGCTTCCAGCCCCTTGCCGCACACGTCGCCCAGGACCGCGAAGGTCTCCTCCTCGTCGTTCCCGGCGGGGTAGACGTCGTAGAAGTCGCCGCCGATCCGCTCGCCCGCGGCGGCCGCGCGGTAGCGGCCGGAGAAGTCGACGCCGCGCACCCCTTGCAGCACCGGCGGCAGCAGCTCGCGCATCAGCACATCGGTGATGTGGGTCTGCTCCGCGTATATCCGGGCGGCCGACAGGGCCGCGCCCGCGCGCGCGGCGAAGAGCCGGGCGAAGGCCTCCTCGGCGTCGGTGAAGGCCGCCTCCTCGCTGTGGCGCATCATGACGATGGCACCGGCCGGCAGTCCGTGCCCGGGCAGCGGGACGACGACGACCGAGCCGATCCGGCCGCCGTCGGCGGTGAACTCGGCGGGGACCGCCCACGGGGGCACCTGCGCCGGGTCGATCCAGCGCGAGGGCACCGGCGGGAAGCCCAGCAGGGCCTCGGAGAGGCCCGGCAGGTCGCGCGGGTCGAGCGCGATCTTCTCCTGGACCACCGGGCCGCCGGTGACGCAGCGGGTGACGGGGTAGGTGCGCCCGCCGCGGACACCGACGATGACCGCCGCGTCCGCGAGGTGCTGCGCGGCCATCCGTGCGGTCACCTCCATGCACCGGTCCGCGTTCAGCGACGCGAGCAGTTCGCTGGAGATCTCCTGGAGGACGCGCGAGCGGGTCCGCTCGCTCTCCAGCTGGTCGTGGGCGGAGCGCAGGCCGCCGTCGTCGACCAGCCACCAGGAGACGGCGCCGTCGGCGCCGCGGCTGGGAAAGGCGTCCACGGTCCGGCCGCTGACCTGGCCCCGGGCCACGGGCGGGCTGGCGTGCTCGCTCCGGAGCACCTCGCGGTGTGCCTCGGCCAGCCACGCGGGGGCCGTGTCCACGAGGAGCGCACCGGCCCGGAGCCCGTCGAGAAGGGCGCCCGCCTGGTCGTTGCAGGACAGGACGCGGCCCGTCCGGTCCACCGTGACCGCCGGATACGGTTCACGCGGACCGGGGACGGCCTCGGCCGGCACGCCTAGGGAGCGCAACGGCTCCGTGGGGGAAGACATCACCAGGGACCGACCCGCGCACTGCGGGTCCCCACCACCTTTCGCCTGCGACCTCAGGACAGCAACCGACCCTGCGGGCTACGGCACTGTCGTGGGCGGGTCTCGGCATCGGTCAGTACAGTTTCCATTGGGCAACAGTTGCACGGACGGCGCTTCATGGGCAACCACCCTTCCGGCTGATGGTCCGGCCGCCGGCCGGGCATCCAGGGCGAGTACCGCGAAGCGGCGTCCTCATGCCTCGCCGTCGCGACCGAACCAGTCCAGGCACACGACGAGCGCGTCGTCGTCGGCGACCGCGTTCACGTATTCGGCCAGTTCCTGCAGGATCGCGCGCGGCACCGCCGACGCGGGCAGCAGGCTCGCCGCCTGGATGGCGCGCGCGAGCATGCGCTCGCCGTACTCCTCCCCGGTCTCGGACAGGGCCGCGTAGACGCCGTCACTGATGAAGAGGAGCCGGTCGCCCCGCTGTACGTCGAACTCTTGCATGACGTAGTCGGTCTCTTCGAACATGCCCAGGGGCAGCTGGGCCTCGAAGGGGATCTGCTCGACGCTCATGCCCCGCTGGCGCCACAGCTGCGGCGAGCCCGCGTCGACCGCCTGCACGCGCCCCGTGCGCAGGTCGAAGGAGAGCAGCAGGGTCGCGACGTACTCCTCGCCCCGGTGCTGCGCGTACAGCGCCTGATCGGCGAGGGCGGCCTGGTCGGCGATGCCGATGCCGGCGCGGCGCGCGTTGCGCAGCGCGTTGACCGCGAGGTTGGTCAGGAGCGCGGCCTCGATCCCCTCCCCCATCCCGTTCGTGACCGTCAGGGTGAGGGACTCGCTCGTCACGGACCAGTCGAAGTTGTCGCCGTGGATGGCGTACGCGGGCTCCAGCTGCGCGCCGATCGCGTACTCGGGGCGGGTGCTGGCCCGCCCGGGCAGCAGCTGCCACTGCATCTCGGCGGCCAGGGTCAGCCGGTTGGCCCGTCTGGCCTGCAGATAGACGTCGGTGTCACGGTCGGCGACGACGATCTCGCGCCCGAGGATCTCCGCGAGAGCGGCGAGCTCCGCGATCTCCTCGGGCGTGCATCTCTCCTCCGGGACCCGCACCAACAGGATGCCGAGCCTGTCCCCGCGGACGGTCACCGGCAGGTAGAGGTCCACCACCCCCTCGCCGCGCACGGCGCTGCTGTGCGGGTCCTGGCTGGCGAAGGCCCGGCCCGCGGGGCTGTCGTGCAGGGACAGAGGCGTCGTGGTGTGCGGCAGCTCCGTCACGGGTTGCAGGACCGTGAGGCCGTAGTCGGCCATCAACAGCTCGACGCTCAGGGCGTCGTACTGCTCCACCAGGGCCGCGCGCATCGCGTCCAGCAACTCGAACGACGAAGCGGCTCGGACAGCGCGCTCCACGGCCAGGAAGTTCTTCACAGCAGCCTTCTTCAGGGTAGAGCCGGCTGCCGAGCGCGAGATGAGATGGTCACGACCACGATCCTGCACCGCACCTACGAGCCGAGCGGGAACGCAAAGCACCGAAAAAACATCGCAAAACTTGTCATGCAGCAACTGTTCAAGGAGTGTAGCCCGCGCCCGCGCCCGGCGGGCGGTCACGCAGCCGTCAGGCGATCGCCTCGGAGGGCCCCCGGCCCTCCACGTCGGCGGCGCCGGGCGCGATGTGGGCCGCCGCGGCGTCCTGGAACTGCTCCAGGCCGTCGGCCAGGGTACGCAGCTGGGCCGGTGACATGGTCTGCAGCACCGCTTCGATCTCCCGGGCGCGCGACGCGCGGAAATCCTCGAGCACGGCGGACCCGCGCCGGCTGAGCCGCAGCTCCACCTCCCGGCGGCTGGTGGGGCTGGCGAGCCGCTCCACCAGGCCGGCGGCTTCGAGCCGGTCGCAGAGCCGGCTCACCGAGGAGGGGCGGGAGCCGAGCACCTCCCCCAGCGTCCGCTGGTTGACCCGCTCCTGGTCCTCGATCACCGTCAGCGCCCGGAACTGGGAGGGTGGCAGCGGGCCCGCCGCGGCGGCTTCCTGACCGCGCCCCCACAACACGTCGAGAAGCTCGGACACATGGCAGGCGACCTGGGCCACGTGCTCAGCACTGCGGAAGGGCAGACTCCGGGACATCCCAGCACCCTCCCGTCCGAAAGTGAGGTCGATGCCCCTGAGCCTACCGCCGGTGAGCGCCGTGGGTCAGCCCCGGCTCCGTTCCGGTGCGAACGAAAGCGGCGCGCCCCGTGCGGTTCGGTCAGGAGAGGGACCGCAGGCGCGGTGCCAGGTAGGGCGCGGTGACGCTGCGCCGGGAGCGGGCGACCTTCGCCGGGGTCCCGGTGGCGACCACCCGGCCGCCCGCGCCGCCGCCGCCCGGGCCGAGATCGATGACCCAGTCGGCCGTGGCGATCGTGTCGAGGTCGTGTTCGACCAGGACGACCGTGTTGCCCGCGTCGACGAGCCGGTGCAGCTGGCGCAGGAGGAGCGCGATGTCGGCCGGGTGCAGCCCCGCCGTCGGTTCGTCGAGCAGGTAGAGCGCGTGGCCGCGACGGGCCCGCTGCAGTTCGGTGGCGAGTTTGATGCGCTGGGCCTCGCCGCCGCTCAGCTCCGTCGCGGGCTGGCCGAGGCGCAGGTACCCCAGGCCCACCTCCGTCAGCGTCGTGAGACTGCGGGCCGCGCCCGGGACGTCGCCGAGGAAGGCGGCGGCGTCGTCCACGGACATCGCCAGGACGTCGGCGATGTTCCTGCCCTGGTAGGTCACCTCCAGCGTCTCGGCGTTGTAGCGCGCTCCCCCGCAGGCCGGGCACGGCGCGTAGGTGCCGGGCAGGAAGAGCAGCTCGACGGCGACGAACCCCTCCCCCTGGCAGGTCTCGCACCGCCCTTCGGCGACGTTGAAGGAGAACCGCCCGGCTCCGTACCCGCGGGCCCGTGCCTCGTCCGTCGCCGCGTAGAGCTTGCGCACGGCGTCGAACATGCCGGTGTACGTGGCCAGGTTGGACCGGGGGGTGCGGCCGATGGGCCGCTGGTCGACCCGGACCAGGCGGTCGAACGTCTCCACGCCGGAGACGTCCCGCACCTGTGCCCCGGCCCCCGCCTCCTCGCCCTCCTCCGGTGCCAGGCCGAGGTGCCCGCGTACGGCCTCGGCCAGCACCTGCGTGACCAGGGTCGACTTTCCCGAGCCGGACACGCCGGTGACCGCTGTCAGGACGCCGAGCGGCACGGAGACGGACAGGTCGCGCAGGTTGTGGCGGCGGACGCCGTCGAGACGCAGCCACCCCTGTGGCGCGCGGGGCCGGTGGGTGAAGGGCTCGGCGCGGCCGAACAGGTGCCGGCTCGTCGGCGACCGTGTCACCCGTTCGAGTCCGGGGACCGGTCCGCTGTAGAGCACCCGGCCGCCGCCCTCGCCGGCGCCGGGGCCGATGTCGACGACCCAGTCGGCCCGGCGTACGACGTCCATGTCGTGCTCCACGACGAACAGCGAGTTGCCGGCCGCCTTCAACCGGTCCAGGACGTCGAGGAGGGGCTCGGCGTCCGCCGGGTGCAGGCCCGCGGAGGGTTCGTCGAGGACGTACACGACGCCGAAGAGGCCCGACCGCAGCTGGGTGGCGATCCGCAGCCGCTGCGCCTCGCCGGGCGAGAGTGTGGTGGAGCGGCGGCCGAGGCCGAGATAGCCCAGGCCGAGGTCGAGCAGGACCTCCACGCGGGCGACGATGTCGGCGCAGATCCGCACCGCCACCTCGGTCCGCTCCCCCGACCTGGCGCTCCCGGTGGCCGCCGCGGCATCGGACAGTCCGGCCACGGGCCGCAGGAGGCGTACCAGGTCGGTGAGCGGCAGCGCGTTGACGTCGGCGATGCTGTGCCCGGCGAACGTGACCGCGAGCGCCTCCGGGGTGAGTCCGCTGCCCGCGCACTGCGGGCAGGGCACGCTCCGCACGAACCGCAGGGCCCGCTCGCGCATGCGTTCGCTCTTGGAGTCGGCCAGGACGTGCAGGACGTGGGCGCGGGCGCTCCAGAACGTGCCGTGGTAGCCGTAGTCGATCCGGCCCTCTTCCGGCTCGATGAGGACCGAGGGCTGTTCGTCCGTGTAGAGGAGCCAGTCCCGGTCCTTCTTGCGCAGCCGGCGCCAGGGCCGGTCGATGTCGATGCCCAGGGCGGCGACGATGCTGCGCAGGTTGGCGCCCTGCCAGGCCCCCGGCCAGGCGGCGATCGCGCCCTCGCGGATGCTGAGCGCCGGGTCGGGGACGAGCAGGTCCTCAGCGACGTCGTGGACGACGCCGAGGCCGTGGCAGTGCGGGCAGGCGCCGGCCGCGGTGTTGGGCGAGAAGGCCTCGGCCTCCAGGCGCGGGGCGCCCTTCGGGTAGGTGCCGGCGCGTGAGTAGAGCATCCGCAGGAGGTTGGAGAGCGTGGTGAGGGTGCCGACCGTCGAGCGCGGGGTGGGGGCCGCGCGCCGCTGTTGCAGGGCGACGGCGGGCGGCAGTCCGGTGATCTCCTGCACGTGCGGGGCGCCGGTCTGTTGCAGCAGCCGCCGGGCGTAGGGGGCCACGGACTCGAAGTACCGGCGCTGGGCCTCGGCGTAGAGCGTGCCGAAGGCGAGCGAGGACTTGCCGGAACCGGAGACGCCGGTGAAGGCGACCATCGCGTCCCGGGGCACGTCGACGTCGACGCCCCGCAGGTTGTGCTCCCGCGCGCCCCGCACCCGGACGAACCGGTCGGAGATGTCGTTTTCCACTTCTCCTGACTACCTGATCCCGTGCGGGACCGCGCACCGGGTCACTGTGGTTCGCACCCGCCGCCTACCGGTCGGCGGGTGCGTGGTCGGCGAGGCCGCCCGCGCCCAGGGGGCCCGACTGCGCCGTGGGCTGTCCGGCCGCGAGGCGGGCGTAGTGTGCCCGGGCGCGGCGGGCGATGACGGGGGCCAGCACGCCCCGGCCCAGCTGCGCCAGGCGCACCCACTCGGGTACGTGGACGGAGGTGCGGCGCCGTTCCACCGCGCGGGCGAGCCGGGCGGCGACCGGGCCCACCGGCAGGACGCGGCGGGCCAGGGGCGGCAGCATGCCCCGCATGTCGCCGAGCGCGGGGTGCCGGTCCGCGTCGTGGATCATGTCGGTGTCGACCCAGTTGAGGTAGGCGATGCCGACGGCCACGCCCTGGTGGGCGGTCTCGGCCCGCAGCGCGTGCGCGAAGGCCTCGGCGCCGGACTTGGACGCGCAGTACGCGCTCATCATGGGGACGGCGCCGATGGCGGCCAGGGACGCGATCTGCAGGTAGTAGCCGCGGGTCTGCACGAGGTCCGGCAGGAAGGTCTGCGCGGTGAGCGCGCTGCCGGTGAGGTTCACCTCGACGACCCGGCGCCAGGAGCGCTGGTCGGCGGTGCTCAGGGGCCCGGCCTCCGCGATGCCCGCGTTGGCGACGACGACGGACGGGCGGCCCAGTTCGGCCCGGACCGTGCGCGCCGCCGCCCGCAGCGCGCCCGCGTCGGTGACGTCCGTCTCCAGCGCGAGCGCCGGAGCGGGCAGGGAGGCCGCGACCCCGGCGAGGGCCTCCTTCTCGTGGCCCAGCAGCGCGACGCGGGCGCCGCGCCCGGCGAGTTCCCGGGCGAGGGCGGCGCCCACACCGCGTGCGGCCCCGGTCACCACGACCGTGCGGCCGCGCAGCGGGCTGTCGTGCATGGGTCTCCGTCCTTCGCCGACGCCGTCCGGGCCGCTCCTCACGGCTGCTTGCGGCCGGTCCGGTCGCGGCGTGCCAGCAGGCGCTGCGCGGCGGCCAGCGGTGCGGGCGCCCGGCGGCGCAGCGCCGCGCGCGCCGCGTTGGCGCCCGGCGCCCCGTGGACGCCGCCGCCAGGGTGGGCGCCCGCGGACGCGAGGAAGAGGCCGGGCAGCGGGGTCTCGGCGCGGCCGGTGCCGGGCGCGGGCCGGAAGACGAGCTGCTGATGCATGGCGGCCGTGCCGCCGTTGATCGCGCCGCCGTGCAGATTGCGGTCGAGGGATTCGAGGGTGGGCGGCGCCAGGATGCGCCGGGCGCGGATCCGCGAGCGGAAACCGGGGGCGAACCGCTCCACCTGCCGCTCGACCCGGTCGGCCATGGTCTCCTGCTCCGCCTGGCTCCAGGCGCCGGTGATCTTCTCGTCGCCCGCGTCACCGCGGATGTTCTGCGGTACGTGCGTGTAGGCCCAGGCCGACTCGGTCCCGGTGGGCGAGCGGGTCGGGTCCGACGTCGTCATCTGGCCGAAGAGCACGAAGGGCCGGTCGGGCACCTGGCCCATGGCGATCTGGGCGGCGAACCGGGTGAGTTCGTCGACGCCGTCGGCCAGGTGGACGGTGCCCGCGTGCGCCGCGTCCTCCGCCTGCCAGGGCACGCGCCCGTCGAGCGCCCAGTCCACCTTGAACGTGCTGAAGTCCCACTGGAAGCGGCGCATGTCGTCCATGAGCTGGGACGGCAGGTGCTCGGGGGCGACCAGGTCGCCGTAGAGCGTGGGGACGGAGACGTCCGCGAGCACCGCGCGGGAGGCGGGCACGCTCTCGCCGTCGGCGGTGCGCACCGCGACGGCCCGCCCGTCGCGTACGACGATCTCCTCCGCCTTGCGGCCGCACTGGACCGTCCCGCCGCGCGCTTCGAGGCGGGCGATCAGCGCGCGGACGAGCTCACCGGAGCCGCCGACGGGGACCGGGAAGCCGTAGGTCTGGCCGAGCATCGCCATCAGCCAGCCGAAGCCGCCGCTGCCCGCCGCCTCGGGCGCGAGGTCGGCGTGGAGGGCGTTGCCCGCGAGCAGGAGCCGGCCGCCCTCGCCGGTGAACTCCTCCTCGCCGAGCCGGCGGGCCGGCAGCACCAGGGAGCGGGCCAGGCGCAGCCCGCCCGCGGTCCGCAGCCGGTAGGCGAGCTTCGCGCCCGAACGGACCGGCGGGAAGGGGGTGAACAGCGCCCCCAGAATGTCCGGACGGACGTCCTCCCATACGTCGTGCAGGCGCCGCCAGGCGTCGCCGTCGCCCGCCTCGAACCGGTCGAGCGAGGCTGCGGTGACGTCGACCCTGCGGTCGAGCACGGCACAGCGGCCGTCGGTGAGGGGGTGGGCCAGCACGTGCGGGGCGTGGCTCCAGCGCAGCCCGTACTCGTCGAGCCGTAGCTCTTTGAGGACCGGGGACGCCGCGGCCAGCGGGTAGAAGGAGCTGAAGAGGTCGTTGACGAACTCGGGGTCCACGCCGCGGTCGTGGCGCACGGCACCGCCGGGCTCCGGCTGCTCCTCCAGGACACTCACGCCCCAGCCGGCGTCCGCCAGCAGGTTGGCGGCGACCAGGCCGTTGGGCCCGGCCCCGATCACTACGGCGTCAGGCATGGCGTGCCCCGCCCCCGCTGGTTGCGGCGGTGCTCGTCGGGTGGGCCTGTTCCTCTTCGCAGACGCGGGCCAGGCGGGCGAGCATCGCGCGGTGGCGCAGCTGGATCACGGCCTCGACGCCGAAGTTGTGCAGGGTGCCGGCGGCGCCGTGCAGCGGGTGTTCGTCGACCATGACGAGGCAGTGATCGCCCCACGGGCGCAGCTGGAGGGAGATCCGCGCGGTGCCCAGGGCGCCCGCCTTCGCCTCCAGCTCCAGCAGGGTGCCTGGTTCACAGTGCCGGACGACGGTCTCGTTCGTGAGGTGGACCGGGCCCAGCTGCACCTCGTACTCGAGGGCGGCTCCGACCTTGGGCCACTCCCCGCTCACCGGCCGGGACGACGCCGTGCCCACCACCCAGTCCGCGTACCGGGTGCCGTCCGAGAGGACGGCCCATACCGTCGCCGGGCTCGCCTTGACCATCCGATGACGCCGCGCCATGCGTGTTCCTCCCGTAGTGGTGTGGGCGGTCCGGTCCTGTTGCTGTCCTCCGCCGCGCGCCCCGGCCGGCCTTGTCGGAAAGCACGTGCCGACAGGCGGCGCCCCGGCCACGTTCCAGTAAGGCACGGCCGGGTCGGGGCCGCATATTTCCGCCGTGGCCAAACCGGGCGGGGCGAAGATCCGGGGAGCCGCTCAGTCCGGCCAGACGCCGGTGAGCCGCTTCGTGGTCCGTGCGCCGCCCCGCTCGACGGCCGCGCGCACGACGGCGAAGATGGCGCCCTGGAGGGCGGCGGCGAGCAGGATCTCGCGCCAGTGGCGCTGTTCGTCCGTGGCGTCGGGGGCGTCGTCCTCATGTCCGAGCCGCTTCCAGACCTGGTTGAAGACGGTGCCGGCCACCGCGCCCGCCGCCATGCCGAGCCCGACGCCGAGCGGCTTGTAGGCGATCTTCACCATGTTCATCGCTGCCTCCTGTCTCTCTGTCGGCCATACTGCGGCCGCCCGCCGTGACCGGCATGTCCGCCGTGGCGTCCGGCCGCCCCCACCGCGTGCCCCATCCGGTCGGCGCCGAACCCGGGGAGGCCGCCCGCTTGCCGTGGTCCGTGAGGGGCGGGTTCGGGGACGTCCGCCGGGCGACCGGTCAGAGCTGCGGCTGCGCGCGGTAGTGCTCGTCGATCCGCGTGCGGTAGCCGGGGTCGGTGACGCGCATGTCCGGGTCGAAGCGCGGGGCCGCCTTGACGCTGTCGCGGCCGCAGGTCACCTGGAGCGTCCGCTCGTCCTCGTCGACGTGCGCGACGGCCCAGCGCGGCAGCAGCACCTTCTTGCTGAGCAGCGCGCCGCCCGTGTCGACGACCAGGTGGTGCGGGCCCACTTCCTCGGTGTGGCCGTCGACGGTGCCGGCCGGTCCGTCACTCGCCTGGACCGTGTAGCCGAGGAGGTCCAGCGGCGCGCGGTGGGCGGGTGCGAGGTGTGCGGCGCCGGGGAGCACCTGTGTGCCGTGCTCCCCGGTGGTGTCGGTGGCGTGGGCTCTGTCGTTCATCGGTCCGTCCCTTTCCGCGTGGCGTTGTCTGACTCCCACATGTCCCGGCGGCCTGGGGCGAAACGTCCCCCAGGGGAGTGACAACGGCACGTGCCCGCTGGTGCGTTGGGTGGTGGTGCGCGGCGGGTGAAGCGGCCAGAACCGGTACGTCGCCGGATCTTCACATCACCGGCTCAGTGAAGAGAGGGACGAGGGGCAGGCGGAGAGGGACGCTGCGGGGAGGACGCCGCCGATGCTGATAGTCGCTCTGCTTCTGCTTCCGGTCATGGGGATACTGCTGATCTGCATGGACCGTATCGAGGACCACCTGTCCGGTGCGGCCCGGCCGTCCGCCGGCCGGCACCGCGTCCGACATCTCCGGCTCGTCCCCGGTCACGGGCGCGCGGCACACCGGGAGAAGCCGGTCCCCGGCCGCAGCCACCACGAGGAAGCCGCCTGAGCCATCCTGACGCCGGGCCCTTGCAGCTCGTCCAGTGCGACGCGCCGCCGGGAGACGGCCAGGAGCAGCGCCAGGGCGGTGCCGCTCACTTCGGCTCCCTGCCCGGTCCCGCCCGGCAGGTCGAAGTCCGTCGCGGTCAGCCGGACGCGGGCCAGCAGTTGCTTCGCCCCGCCGAACGAGACGGACGTGCGTGCCTGTACGCGCAGCGTCCGGACGGCGGCTTCCGGCGCGTAGGTGCGTACGAGACCCAGGGGCCGCCGGATGTCCTTTCCATGGAAGACCTCCTCGACCAGCCGGGTGTCGAGGGGCGCGGGGGCGTCGAGGTCCGCGTCGCCACCTGGCGCAGCCGCGCCAGGGTCTCCTGCGCCGAGCCGCGTGAGATCGTCGATGAGGGCCGCGCGCTCCGCGTGCACCATCCGCCCTACGCCGTCGCGCACGGCCGCCTCTTGCTCGTCATGCTTCCCGGTCACACCAACCACCAGGACAGACCGTCCGGGCGCCGGAAACTCATCACCCCGCACCGGCACGGCACGACGCAGACTGCCGCCTCGCCACCAACGCCCCCGCGCCGTACGCGAGATGAGAAGAACCGACGACGCTCGGCGAAGCCCTGGCCGATGACATAATCGCCGCGTCCCCCACGGCCCCGCCGCGGTGTCACCTTCGTGCCCGGTGGAACCGGCCGGCGCTCTACGCACGCTGGAGTCAGGCATGACGGCACAGTCCTCCGCAGGTCGTATCGACACGAGCAAGCCGCACCCGGCGCGCGTCTACGACTGGCTGCTGGGCGGCAAGGACAACTACCTCGTCGACCAGGAAGTCGCGGAGAAGCTGCCGCCGGAGGCCCGGCTCAACGCCATGCGCAACCGCGCGTTCATGCACCGCGCGGCGGCCTGGCTGGCCGGGAACGGCATCGACCAGTTCCTCGACATCGGCACGGGCATCCCGACCGCGCCGAACCTGCACCAGATCGTCCAGCGCACCGTGCCGACGGCGCGGATCGCGTACACCGACAACGATCCCATCGTGCTGCGGCACGCGGAGGCCCTGCTCGTCAGCAGCCCCGAAGGGGCCACCGACTATGTCGAGGCCGATGTCCGCGATCCGCGCTCCATCCTCGAACACGCGGCGGCCTTCCTGGACTTCAGCCGGCCCGTCGCGCTGTCGATGATCGCGCTGATGCACTTCATCACCGACGAGGAGGACCCGTACGGGCTGACGCGGACGCTGCTCGACGCGCTGCCTTCGGGCAGCTACTTCATGTTCTCGCACGGCACCACCGACGAGCACCCGCACCTCGTCACCTCGGTGACCGCCACCTACCGCAAGGGCGAGATCCCCTTGCGCATGCGGACGCGGGCCGAGATCGAGCCGTTCTTCGCGGGCCTGGAGCTCGTCGCGCCCGGCCTGGTCACGGCGACCAAGTGGTACCAGGACTCGCCCGCGCCCCGCGAGGAACTGAGCGGCTTCTACGTCGGCGTGGCCCGCGTCCCGTAGCGCGTCAGCGCTTGAGCTGCCCTTCCAGCCACTCCTGGATCTCGGGCGTCACGGGGTCGGCGAGGTCGGCGTACTCCTCGTGCTTCGTCAGGAACTTCGCCACGTACGGGCAGACCGGCACCACGCGCAGGCCCGCGCGCCGCACGTCGTCCAGAGCCTCCCGTACGAGGAGGGAGGCGAGGCCCTGTCCCGCGTAGGCCTCGTCGATCTCGGTGTGGAAGAAGACCCGCCGGTCGTCCCGGTCGCGGTACGCGGTGAACCCGGCGGTGTTGCCGTCGACCTGGATCGCGTAGCGATGCCGGGCGTCGAGCCGTTCGACGGTGGGCGGGGTGGCGGGCTGGGTCATGACGGGCCTTTCGGTGCCGGGGCGGGTGGCTTCGGCCGGTGAAGATCCACCTCGCAGAGAGTACGTCGCCGCCGCGCGCGGGCCGGACACGGGCCGGGTGCGACGGTGCGCCGCCCGCGACGGTCAATTTCCCGCAATACCCGGCCGATCACGCATACCGGACCACCGAACCGGGATAGATCTGAGGCAGACAAGAGTGCTGCGGCACGCAGCGTTCGGACGGTGTGTCACACAACGTGGGGAGAAGCTCGTGACCGAGTGGCTACTGGCCTTCGACGCCGACTGCCGTTTCTGCGAGGACGTGGTGGACCGGGTCCGTGAGTCCGTCGACGGCACGCTGACCACCGCCGGCCTCGCGGAGCCGCGCGTGCGCGAGCTGCGGGCGCGCGCCCTGGGGGACGGGGCCGTCTGGGCTCCGACGCTGCTGGCGGTCGACGGCGAGCGGGTGCGGGCCTGGACCGGGACCGCGCTCTCCGTGCGCCTGGCCCGGCTGCTCGGTCCCGCGGACTCGCTGCGGGTGGTGCGTGCGCTCGGCGACCTGCGCCCGCTGCGGGCGCCGAGCCGCCGCGGGCTGCTCAAGGCCGTCCCCGGGCTGGCTCTGGGCACGTTCCTGGTCACCGGTGGTCTGGCCACCTCGCCCGCGCAGGCCGTGACCCGCGCGAGGAGCAGCCGGGCGACGCGATGGGTGCAGGCCAACCTCGGCCGGCTGCCTTCCGCCTACGCCGAGTTCACGTCCTACCCCGCCGACTACCGGCGCGCGGTCTACGGCGCGCTGTCGCCCGCGGCCCGCGGCGACCTGTGGGTGGCGCACTTCGCCCACTACCGGAAGGCCCACCCCGCCCTGTCGGCCGCCCAGTCCGCCGTCCTGGACGACGCGACGCGGCTGGCACCGCAGATCATCGCGGGACGCCGGCAGGCGGACGCCCTGGAGGGGCTGCGGACGGCGACCGTGGCGGCGTTCGGCGCGAGCGGGTCGCGGGCACTCCTCATGGAGCTGGGTCCCAAGGGGGAGCCGGCCGTGACGCCCCGCGGCGACCGGTCCCTCCCGGCCGCGGACTGCAACTCCCAGTGCGCGGGCACCGGAAGCTGCGACTCGGTCTGCTACGGCTCGTGCAACTGGACCGACTACGGCTGCGGGCCGCTGTGGCTCGGACCGTGCAGCGGCCTCTGCAACTGAACGCCTGGGCGAGCAGGACCACCGCCGCCCCGTCGCGGGGACGAGAGGGGCGGCGGTGCCGGTCCAGCCGTAGCGGCCCGGCACGTTCCGCAGAGGCGCGCTCGTGCTCGTGTCGGCCCTGCAGTTCGCTCAGGGTCCCTGGCTGGGCAGGGACCCGCCCGCCGGATAATCCGGTGGCGGGCTCCGCTGCCTCTCGTGATGATCGCGGCATGGATGTCCGCCTGGAAACACCACGGCTCGCCCTGCGCCCCTTCGCCGAGACCGACGCCGAGTCCCTCTTCGCGCTGGACAACGACCCCGAAGTCATGCGCTTTCTCAACGGCGGCCGTCCGACCGGCCGTGACGCGATCCGGGCGCGGACGCTGCCGCGGCTCCTGCGCGACTACCCGTGTCTCGGCACCCGCGGCTACTGGGCGGCCGAGGAGAAGTCCACCGGGACCTTCCTGGGCTGGTTCGAGTTCCGTCCCCTGGACGATCACAGCCCCGCCGTGGTGGAGCTCGGCTACCGGCTGAACCGGGCGGCCTGGGGCAAGGGGTACGCCACGGAGGGAGCCCGGGCCCTGATCGACCTGGGCTTCACGGAGTTCGGGGTGGAGCGGGTCACGGCCGACACGATGGCGGTGAACACACGCTCCCGCCGGGTGATGGAGAAGGCGGGCCTGTCGTTCCTGCGGAGTTTCCACGGGGACTGGCCGGAGGCGATCCCCGGATCGGAGCACGGCGAAGTGGAGTACGAGCTGGTGCGGGCCGACTGGGCGCGGCGCCGGTAGCCCGCCCGCACGCCGCCCGGCGCCGGGCGCGATCATGGGTCGGGCAGGACGACGGCACCGGTGAACGACAGCGACGAGCGGGAACAGGGAGAGACGATGGCTCTGCAAGAAGGCCGACGGGTCAGGCTGGCGGCCGACTTCCGCCTGACCGATCCCACCGAATCCGCGGGGACGGTCGTCGGGATCCTCTGCCTCGCCGCGGGCACCGAGGGGACCGTGGACGAGGTCGTCACGCACGTACGCGACAGCGCGGACGCGCGCGAGTACGAGCGGCTGAGGTCGCTGCTCGACTCCTACGGTGACGGCATGCCACCGGAGAGCAGGAAGCAGCTCGCGGAGCAGGTCGCCGCGCTCGAACCGGCATGGACCGCGTTCCAGGAGGAGGGACCCCGCGTCACGGTGCGGGTCCGCTTCGACAACGGGTTCATCCTGGACGCGGCCCCGCAGGACGCCTTCCTGCCGGCCTGAGAACCTGACCCCGCAACCTCTGCGCCCCCTGCGATCAGTGGGGTCGCCGTGCCGTGTCCGACGGCCGTCCGGGCGCCGGCAGGTCGGTGCGGAGCTGGATGAGGGTGAGGTCGAGCAGTGGCGTCGGGACGCCGAGCTGCCGGGCGCGCTCGGCGAGGTCGCCGAGGATGTGCTCCGCCTCGGTGGGCAGGCCCGCGACGAGGTCCCGGTAGAGCGAGGACGTGAAGGCCGAACCGGGCTGGGCGAGCAGCGCCACGGACTGGGCGTGCGCGGCGTCGGACACCGGGTGCCCGGCCTTGTCCGCGACGGCTTCGAGTTCGGCGATGGCGTCCATGATCCGCGGGAGGCCGCCGGCGTCGATGACCCGGCCGACCGGTCCGCGGAAGAGGCAGGTGACGACCCCGGCGGCGGCGATGAAGACCCACTTCTCCCACAGCGCCCCGGTGATGTCGTCGCTCACCGTGAACTCGACGCCCGGGACGTCCAGGGCCTCGGCGACCGGGGCCGGCACGCCGGTCCCCCGTGTCTGCGTGAGAGTGCCGACCGTGAGGGTCGTCAGGTCGGTCAGCTGCCGCACGGTGTCCCCGTCCAGCGTGGCGACGATCTTCGCGAGGCCGCCGAGCACCTGCCCCGGGAAGGCCTGCGCCAACCGGTCGAGGTGTGCCATGCCGTTGAGGATCGGCAGCACCTGGGTCTTCGGACCCACGTACGGGCGCAGATCGGTGAGGACGGCGTCGAGGGCGGTCGCCTTCACGGTGATCAGGACCAGGTCGAAGGGGTCGGCGTGCTCACCGGATACGAGGGCCGCGACGGGATGCGTGCGGTCGTTCCCGGGCGAGGCGAAGCGCAGCCCGGATCGGCGCAGCGCGGCCGCGCGGGCCGGGCGCACCAGGTACGTGACGTCGCGTCCGGCTTCCTGGAGGAGCGTGCCGAACGCGCCTCCGGTGGCGCCCGCGCCGACGATGAGGATGCGCATACGTGTGCCTTTCGATGGGGCCGTGTGGGTGCGTACGCGGCCGCAGGGACGGCGCGGTCGCGGGCCGCGGGGGCCTGCTCCTCCCGCCCGGTGTCGTGCGACCATCGGCCCATTCTAATACCGGTACAGTTAGACCGGTATTGTTATTGGAAACACCTGGAGGACCCCATGATCGAGATTCTGAACTCCACGCGGATCGAGCGCGCCAGGGAGACCGGCGCCCTGGTCGCGGACATCCTGCACACGCTGAAACAGCGCTGCACGGTCGGCACGAACCTGCTGGACATCGACCGGTGGACCAAAGAGATGATCGACCAGGCGGACGCCCAGTCCTGCTACGTCGACTACGCGCCCTCCTTCGGGCGCGGGCCGTTCGGGCACTACATCTGCACGGCGGTCAACGACGGGGTGCTGCACGGGCTGCCCCACGACTACGCGCTGGCCGACGGCGACCTGCTCACCCTCGACCTGGCCGTCGCCAAGGGCGGGGTGGCCGCGGACGCCGCGATCAGCTTCCTGGTGGGCCGGGCCAGGCCCGCCCAGAGCGTCGCGATGATCGAGACGACCGAGCGCGCGCTGGCGGCCGGCATCGCCGCCGCCAAGCCCGGCGCGCGCATCGGCGACCTCTCCCACGCCATCGGCACGGTCCTCGGCGAGGCGGGCTACCCGGTCAACACCGAGTTCGGGGGCCACGGCATCGGTTCGACCATGCACCAGGACCCGCACGTCCCGAACACAGGACGGCCGGGCCGCGGATACAAGCTCCGCCCCGGGCTGCTGCTCGCCCTGGAACCCTGGGTCATGGCCGACACCGCCGAACTGGTCACCGACGCCGACGGCTGGACGCTGCGCAGCGCGACCGGCTGCCGCACCGCCCACACCGAGCACACCATCGCCATCACCGAGGAGGGGGCCGAGATCCTGACCCTGCCCGGCCGTGGGCTCTAGACCCGGCGGACCGGGGTGTGCCCGTGACGCCGGGTTCGCGCGCGGTCAGGCGAAGGCGTTCACCCCGGTCAGCTCCGCGGACAGGGCCCACAGGCGCCTGGCCTCCCCCGGGTCGATCGCGTAAGGCATGACACCGGTGCGGGCTCCGTCCACCGGCGCGGGCTCGGCGACGTCGCAGTCCTCCAGGTAGACCCCGCCCACCCCGTCCAACTGCGGCGACGTCGCGGCCCACACCTGGGTGGCCGCGCCCTGCTGCGGCGTCTTGAAGCTCTCCGGGTGCAGGATCCTGCCGGTCTCGTCGATCCAGCCGCGCTCGACCATCTCCTCCTTGGGCAGGTGCCGCTGGAGGGGCGTCAGGATGCCGCCGGGGTGCAGCGCGAAGGCGCGGACACCGCGGTCCCGGCCGAGGCGGTCGAGTTCGACGGCGAACAGCACGTTCGCCGTCTTCGCCTGCCCGTACGCCCCCCACTTGTCGTAGCCGGTGTTCCAGTGCACGTCGTCCCAGCGGATGCCGGACGCGTGATGGCCGGTGGAGGAGACGGAGACGACCCGCGCGCCGCCCGCCTCGATCGCCGGCCACACCCGGTTGACCAGGGCGAAGTGCCCGAGGTGGTTGGTCGCGAACTGGGCTTCCCAGCCGGGGCCGACCCGGGTCTCCGGGCAGGCCATGATGCCGGCGCTGTCGATGACGATGTCGACGGTGCGGCCGGAGGCGAGGAACCGCTCGGCGAACGCCCGTACGCTCTCCAGGTCGCCGAGGTCCAGCTCGTCCGTCTCCACGCCGTCGATCCCGGCCAGCGCCTCCCGGGCGGACTCCGGGCGCCGCGCCGGAACCACGACGTGCGCTCCGGCCCGGGCCAGGGACCGGGTGGTCTCCAGACCGATGCCCGAGTAGCCGCCGGTGACGAGCGCGAGCTTGCCGGAGAGGTCGATGCCGTCGAGGACCTCGTCCGCGGTGCTGTGGGCTCCGAACCCCGAGCCGATCTTGTGCTGTGCAGTGCTCATGCCCGCACGCTACGAATTGGAGCGGACTCCAAGTCAAGTGGACACGGCGGCCACCGCGCCGGACTCCTCGCAGTCACCCGAACCGGCACGGCCCTCACGGTCCCGGTCCGCCCGGAGCCGCGCGGACATGAAGATTCGCGCCCGTCGGGAATTACCGCGCCGCCGCGGTTGTCGTAGAGCGCACACATCACGCTCTGCGGGGGGACTCACATGACACGGCCGACCTGGACCACCGCACACTTCGCCGCCCTCGCGGCCCCCGACGAACGCCTGCCGTTCCTGCCGGTGCCGCTCGACCTGTCGGGGCGGACCGTACGGCAGACGGTGCGGCTGGCTCGCGGCGGCCGCTCCCTGCGGCTCGTGTTCAGCAACGCGCACGGTGAAAGCCCGTTGGTGTTCCACGAGTTGACGGTCAGCGGGACGCGGGGCGAGCGGCGGCTCGGACGGTGGGAGATTCCCGCCGGCGCCGTCGAGGCGGGCGAGGAGGTCGGACTGCCGGTCGAGGCGGGAGACGAACTCGTCGTGACGGCGCGCGTCGCGGACGGGGCACCCACCCCCACCTATCTGCACTCGGCCCAGCGCACCGGTTCGGCCGGTGACGAGGAGTTCACGTCGCTGTACTGGCTCACCCAGGTGCTCGTGGACGAGGAGCGGCCGCGCACGGTCGTGGTGGCGTTCGGTGACTCCATCACCCGGGGCGACGGCACGTCCGTCGACGGCGAGGAGCGCTACCCGGACCATCTGCGGCGCGCGCTCGCCGGCACGGGGACGGTGGTGCTCAACGCGGGGCTCGGTGCGAACCGGGTACGGGTCGAGGGGTACGGCGTGCCGATGGCCGAGCGGTTCACCACGGTGCTGGACGCGGTGCCCGAGGCCACCCATGTGATCATCCTCGGCGGCACCAACGACATCGCGCTGCCGTCCCTGTACGGCGGTGACCAGCCGGCCCCGCAGGAGCTGTCGGACACCCTGCTCGCCCTGGCGGCGCGGGCCCGCGAGCGCGGGTTGCGGCCGATCCTGGGCACCGTGCCGCCGTTCGGCACGGGTGAGCTTCCGGTGTTCCAGGAACCGGCCTCCGAGCATCTGCGGACGACGGTGAACAAGACGCTCGCCGCCCAACAGGACGTCCCCGTAGTCGACTTCGCCGCCGCACTCGCCGACCCGGACGAGCCGACGCGCCTCGCGCCCGCGCACGACAGCGGTGACGGCTTCCATCCGTCGGACGCGGGTGCCCGGGCGATGGCGGCGGCGGCTGTGCGGGCGCTGTCCCGGCTGGGTGTGGGCTGACCCGGCGGGCCACGTCGGCAGCGGCGCGGCCCGGTGGTTTCGTACCCCTTGCCCGGGTGGTGGTGGGTCCACCCCGGGCGGGTGTCCAACCCCAGCGACCCGCGGCGTCGCGCGCGACACGATGCACGTACCGGAGGCGGGCCGTCGAGAGGCCCGCCCCGCCGTCCTCGGGAGGACACAGTGCACGAGACCACCGCCCGGCGCCTGACCGGCCTCGCCGGTATCGCCACCGCGGCCGCCCTCATCGTCGAAGTACCGCTGTACTTCCTCTACTCCGGGCCGCCGCCGGACGTGAATGTCCTGGCCAGGCTGTTGACCGGCATCGTCGCGCTGGCCGGCCTGATCGTGTTCGTGACCGCCTTCCGCGAACTGGTCAAGCGGGTCGGCCCCGCCCATGAGTGGGCCGGCACCCTCGCCTTCGCCACCGGCCTGGTCTACGCGACGGTCACCCTGGTCTCCAGCGGACTGGAGGCCGGCGCGGTGATCGCCGCGGACCGGGCGATCGACCCGACCATCACGGTCAGCGGCACCTACATCCTCTACGGATCGATCGGCCGCGTCCTGCTCGCCCTCTTCCTGGCCTCGGTGGGCTACGCCCTCCGCCGTACGCACCTGCTGCCGGCCTGGACCGGCCGCTCGGCGTACGTTCTGGCCGCGGTCAACCTGGCCTTCGTGCCGTCGCTGTTCTTCGGCAACGACCCGGCGCACTTCTACGCGGCGAACGGCTGGGGCACCACCGCCCTGATGGGCGCCGTGCTCAGTTACTGGATGCTGGCGGTGGGGATCTCCACCTACCGCAGCGCCACACGCCGGGTGCGGGCCGGGGCCGCTGTCCCGCAGTACTGAGAGATGCGGGGCGAGTGTGCGCGGAGACCGGGGCGTCACCGGCCACGGGTCTCCGCGTCTCTCCGTTGCCGGGCGGCACACCGGTGCCACCTGGAGCGGCTGGACCGGGGTGCGGGGCGCGGCCTATCGTCGGGCCCGCCCGCGATCCGGGACGGGGCCGGACGGGGCGGCGGTGAGGTCGCGGGGTACGCGCCGCGGCCCGCGGAGGGGGGAGCATGCTGGAGCGGCACGAGATCGAGACGTTTCTCGCGCTGGCCGAGGAGTTGCACTTCGCCCGGACCGCGGAGCGGCTGCGGGTCTCGCCCGGCCGGGTCAGTCAGACGGTCAAGGCGCTGGAGCGGCGGGTCGGCGGCACGTTGTTCGAGCGCAGCAGCCGCCGCGTGGTCCTCACGCCCGTCGGACGACGCCTCCGCGACGAACTGCTCCCGGCCTACCAGCGGATACAGCAGGCCGTGGCGGATGCGCGGGCCGCGTTCGAGGAGATCAGCGGCGTCCTGCGGGTCGATTTCACCGCGCCGTGGTGCGGAGATCTCCTGGTGCGGGCCGCCGACCTGTTCTCCCGCCGCTATCCGCGCTGCCAGGTCGAGTTGCAGAGCGCCACGTATCACTCCCCGGTCGCGCGGTTGCGGGACGGGGAGGTCGAACTCGTGATCGCGGAGCCGCCCGTCGAGGACCCCGGCGTCACGGTGGGCCCCGTCCTGTTCACCGAGCGACGTGCCCTCGTCGTACCCGCGTCGCACGCCCTCGCGGACCGGGAAACCGTGACCCTGGAGGACTTCGCCGCCATTCCCCTGGTCACGGCGCGCCAGGTGTCTCCCGTCTGGCGCGCGGCACACTTCCCCCGGCGCACACCTGCGGGGCGGCCGATCGAGCAGGGTCCGGCGGCGTCCGACTGGGAGGGTGTGCTCTCCCTGGTGGGCGCGGGCCGGGGCGCCACCGTGGCCGCCCTGCGCGCCGCGCGGTACCACCACCGGCCCGACGTCGCGTATGTCCCCTTCAGCGATGCGCCGCCGGTCGAGTACGCGCTGATGTGGCGAGAGCAGGACATGCGGCCCGGCCTCCAGGCCCTGATCCGCGCCACCGTCGAACTCGCTCCCCCGCGACCGGGACCCCCGACATGACACACCGGTCGGCCCCCGCCCGGCCTCGCGAACTCCGCGGGCCGCCCGACCCGAGCCCCTCCAGTCCCGCCGGGTCTCCACCGCGACGCCCGGCCTCCACCACCGGATTCGCCGGCCCACCTCGCGACGCCCGGCCCGGCTCCCCCGCCACCCCTCACATCACGCCGCCTCCGCCTCGGGCGGCCACTTTCCGGACCGGGGCAACGTCAGGGTCGCCACGGCCGTCACCACGAGTCCGCTCGCCGCGAGCAGCACGCTCCACCGCATGCCGCTCAGGAACGTGCCCGCGCCCGCCAGCAGCGCCCCGTACACCGCCACCGCGATCGCCCCGCCGACCTGCCGCGCGGTGTTGAGGACGGCCCCCGCCGTGCCCGCCCGGTCCGCCGGTACGACGTCGAGGAGCATGGCGGTCAGCGCCGGCACCGCCAGCGCGCCGCCGAGGCCGACCGGCACCATCAGGGCCGCCACCACCCACACCCCGGTCCGTCCGTCGACCACGGGCAGTGTCAACAACCCTGCCACCGCGACCAGTTGCCCCGCGATCAGCGGCACCCGCGGCCCGAACCGCGCCGCGAGCCGCGCCGAGGCCAGGTTCACCACCGCGACCAGCGCCGTCATCGGGATGAACAGCACGCCGGCCTGCAACGCCGACTGCCCCCGTTCCTGTTGCAGATACAGACTGAAGACGAACACCCCACCGTAGTAAGCCGCGTTGAGCATGAAACCCACGACGAGCGAGACCGCCACCACCCGCGTACGGAACAGCGGCAGCGGCAGCATCGGACGGCTCCCCCTGGCCTGTGCGAGGAGGAAGGCGACGGCCGCTGCCACGGCCACCAGCAGCGACGCGAGCACCGTCGGCCGGCCGAACCCCTCCGCGCCGCCTTCGATCACCCCGTACGTCAGCCCGCCCAGCGCGAGAACCGCCGTCACCTGTCCGACCCCGTCCAGCCGTGCCGGCAGCCGCGGCGAGCGCGGGACGCGGGCGAGCAGGGCCAGGGCGAGCAGGGCGGCCGGCAGATTGACGAAGAAGATCCACCGCCAGCCGGCCGTGGCGGTCAGCGCCCCGCCGACCACGGGTCCGGCCGCGACCGCGACCGCGCCGCCCACCGTCCACACCGCGATCGCCCGCGACCGCTCGGCCCGGTCGCGGTAGCCCTGCCGGACCAGCGCCAGCGACGCCGGCATCATGACGGCGGCCGCGGCGCCCTGCACCAGCCGGGCGACGACCAGTACGGCGAGCCCGGGCGCGAACCCGCACGCCATCGAGGCCAGGACGAAGAGCACGAGACCGCCGCCGAACGCGCGGCTCGCGCCGACCCGGTCGGACAGCGCGCCCGCGGAGAGCATCAGCGCGGCGAACATCAGCGTGTAGCCGTCCACCACCCACTGCAGGCCGGTCATCCCGCCTCCGAGACCGCGGCCGATGTCGGGGAGCGCGACCGTGACGATCAGGGCGTCCAGGGAGATCAGGAAGAAGCCCAGCAGCGCGGCGCCGAGCACCACGCCCCGGCCGCCTCGCGCCGCGCCCGGTGGGCCGGCGGCGGACGACACCGGGCGGGCCGGGGAGGTGGTCACCGTCGGCCGCCCGCCCGTGCGGACAGCTCCTGGTTGCCGTCGCCCCAGACCGCTGTCATGACGACGGTGTCGATCAGCCACCGGCCGCCGGTCCGGGCCAGCTCCCAGCGGTAGGACCCGCCGAGCGTCCACAGCGGCGCGCCGTGGGCGGCGGCCAGCCGGTGCGTGGCCTGGAACTGTGCGGTGCAGACGGCGCGGTCCCCGGCGAGGTCCACGAGCTGATTGGTGACCAGGTGCTGGGTGGAGTCGTAGCCGCCGAGCGTCGCGGACCAGGCGTCGATGATCTCCCGCGGGGAGAGACTGACCGGCCCGCCCCCGCCCAGACTCGTGTAATCGAGCAGCACCTTGTCGGCGAACAGAGCGCCGAGCGGCTCCCATTCGCGGCGGTCCGCGTGCACGGCCATCCGGGTGCACACCTCCGCGACCATGTACTTGGTGACGACGGACTCGGGTGTTTCCACGGGTCTCCCGTTCTCAGCGCTCTTCTTGGCATTCGCCACGTTCTCGCCCCTGCCGGTGCCGGGGGCTGTACGGGTGTCGGGGAGGGTCACAGCGTGCGGGCGAAGTGCTCGGACACCGCGTCGGCCGCGAGGCCCACCTGCCGTGCCTGGTCGTAGAAGTCGAACTGGCTTCCGTCCGTCCACAGGAAGTCACCCGCTCCAGCCAGTGCCGCGTGAAAGCGACGGGCGCCGTCCGGGATCGCCGCGTCCTCGCTGTGCACCAGGAGCGTGGGGGCGGTCACGCGCGGCGCGACCGCGACAGCGTCCAGGTCCAGCCACTCCGACCAGGCCATGAGGGCGTACCGGTTGGGCCAGCCGGGGATCCCGCCGCGCTCGGGGTCGAGGTAGAAGTCGATGTCGAAGGGCATGGCCGCGTCCGGGTCGCTGCCGCTGACCACCGGTACGTAGGCGACCTCGCCGGTCTCCTCGTACTGTCGCCGGGCCGCGGCCGCCGCGGCCTTCTTCGCCGCGACGCCGTCCGGCCCGCCGTAGTTCTCCTCGCAGATGCGGCGGTCGTGCAGCCAGGGCGCCACCAGGGCGAGGGAGCGCACCCGGGAGTCCTCGGCGGCGGCCGCGCTCGCGTACATCGCTCCGGCGCACACGCCGAGCAGCCCCGCCTCCCGCTCCCCCACCGCGGGGTGTGCCGTGAGGAAGTCGACGGCCGCGCGCAGGTCACGGGTCTTCAGCTCCGCTGACTCGTAGTCGCGCGGCTCCCCGTCCGATGCGCCGTAACCGGTGAAGTCGAAGGCGAGGGCGGCGAATCCGCGCCGGGCCAGTTCCTCGGCGTACCGGTCCGCCATCTGCTCCTTCACGGAGGTCCAGGTCCCGGCGATCACGACACCCGCTACCGGACCGGTCACGGCGGCGTCGGACAGAAAGAGATGGCCGGCGAGCTTCCCCGCGCTTCCGGGGAAGCTCACCTGCTCAAGTGTGGGCACGACTGGACTCCTGGGAGAAGACGACGAAGCGATAGTGACTCGCCGTCACGGTCCCAGGCAGGGCGCGGGTTGATCAACGCCCTATAGGTAAAGCCAAGTTGAGCGAGGCTAAGGGGTCGGGCGCGCCGCGGGCTCCTCGTCGCCGTCACTTGTGCAGGGCCGCGCGCACCTTCGCCACGACGTCGGGGCGTTTAGGGCCGTACTCCTCCTCGATCTCCTCGAAGGTGGCGTCTCCGCTCTCGATGTTCGCGACCAGCAGGGACACCTCCGTGTCCTCGTCGAGTCCGAAGGGGTTGCCGTCCTCCTCGGAGTCGTCGGCGGCGACCGGCTCCGCCACCAGTGCCGGGGGCGGGACGAGGTGTGCGGACGGGGCGGGCAGCAACGGGGTGAACTGGTCCAGGTGGTCCGACGCCTTGGTCAGTTGCGCGTACGTCCGCAGCCAGCGGCAGCCCGGCTGGTCCGCGAGGTCCAGCTCCGCCTGCCAGTTCACGTGCGCGACGAGCACCCTGTTCAGGAAGTCGACCGTCGCGCCCTGCCATTGCCAGGAGCGGTGGACGAGCCGTCGCAGGGCCTTCGGCGCGGGGTCGAGCAGGATGTCGCGCAGTTCGGCGTTGTGGGCCCGCAGCTCCTCGGGGTCCCCGGCCAGCACGGCGAGCCCTGAGCGCCGCATGTCGTCCCACGACTCTTGCAGGGGCACGAACCCGTACCTGGCCCAGGCGAAGACGCCTTCCTGGCTGCCGCCGATCATGGAGGCGAGCAGGGCGAACCGGGTGACGCCGAGGTCTTGCGCGTGCGAGAGCAGCAGTTGGGTGTACTGACGTCCGTGCTGCGGCGCGACCACGGCCTCCAGGTAGAGCTCCAGGCCGGTGGCGCCCGGCCGGTAGACCTGGTTGAGGGAGAACGGCCGCTTCAGCTTGTCGCTCGCGGAGAGCGGGACCTTGCCGCCGATCATGAGCCGTATGCCCTTGCTCTGCCCCGCGCCGGGCAGGCCCTCGGCGACGATCCCCTCGGAGACGAACCGCACGTCGATGCCGACGCGTTGCTCGGTGCCGAGGAATCCGAGCAGTGTGGTGAGGAGGTCGACGACGGACAACGGCGCTGTCCCGCGGCGGACTCGCGTCGTCCAGAAGAGGTCGTCCGCCCCGCTGAGGTTTCCGTCGATGGTCAGCTTGGGGAACTGTTGCCGGAGCGCCGCCGCGGTCTGTGCGAGATCGGCGGCGAGCACGTGCTCGTGCGGATTCCTGTCCGCTCCCTGATGAAACATGCGCACAGTCTCGGGGCATACCCGCACCCTGTCCATGAAACGGCCCGTTCTGGAGAAGAGGGGGCGAATGGGGTCGGTGGGGTGAGGCGGTCGGGTGCCCGCAGTCATCCCTGCGTGAGCCCGGTGCCCCGGTGCCGCGTCGCGATGACGCCGGATCCGATCCCGGCACGAGGATGGAGAGGTGGGCGGCCAGGTCTACCGCGAGGCGTCGGCCACCGGCGCGGTGAGCGCCGGCCACCGCACGTTCGAACTCGCCGGGCGCCGGCACGGCAGCCACCACGACGGGGTGCCGATCTTCGCCCTCACCCACCAGGTGGACGACGGGGACGTACCACCGGGCCACGCGCGCTTCGTCACCGATGTCGAGGAGTGCGCCCGCCAGGCACGCGCGGCCGCGGGAGAGAGGCCGGTCATGGTGCACGGGGCAGGCGCGACCCAAGCCCTGCTGCGGGCGGGGCAGTCGGACGAGACGGGTCCGCGCACCCCGCGGGCATGACCGCGGCGGACTTCGCCTGAAGCGGTCCACACGGCGGCGCATGGTGCGGGCAGTGGGGCGCGTAGCAGCGGGCGGACCGCCTCCTGGCAGGCTGTTCCCCGACATGCACCGTTGGCAACCATGAGTAAGGCCGGTCCGAACACAGATGAACAGCAGTGCCCTGACCGCCTTGCAGCGTGCCGCGCAGCACCAGCAGCGTTTCGACGCGGCGTTCGAGAAGTACTTCGCGGAACTCGCCGGGAACCTCGACGGGGCGCGCCTGGGTCGTTTCACACCCCGGTGTCTGGAGCTCCTGGCGGACTTGTCGCTGCGCGGCGGGAAACGTATCCGGGTCGCCTTGCTCTATGAGGCGGCCCGCCTCGTCACGGATGAGGACGTGCCCGGGTTGCTGGAGGCCGCGCTCAGTCTTGAGCTGCTCCACAGCCACGCGCTCGTCCTTGACGACATCATCGACGACTCGCCCGTGCGCCGCGGCGGGCCCTCGGCGTACTACGCGTGCCGCGAGGACCTGCCCGGACATCCGCAGACGGCGCTGGGCCTGGCCATGATGGTGGGTGATCTCGCCGGTTTCCTGGCGCTGCGCGTGCTGTTCGAGGCGGATCTCCCCGCCGCGCGCAAGCAGGCCCTGCTCGACGTCCAGCTCGCCGTGACGACCGATACCGTCGTCGGCCAGATCCTCGACCTCGAACGGGACGTGGTCTCCCCGGCGGACGATGGCCTGCTGGAGACCGTGTGCGAGTACAAGACGACCCGGTACTCCCTGCTCGCCCCGCTGCGCCTGGGGCTGCTGGCCGCGGGTGAGGAGCTGGCCGGGCACGAGCGGAGCCTGCACCGCTATGCCACGCTGGCCGGACTCAGCGGCCAGATGCGTGACGACTACCTGGACCTGTTCGGCGACCCGGACGTCACCGGCAAGCCGCTCGGCGGCGACCTGCGGGCCGGGCGCCTCACCTACCCGGTGCGCGACCTGCTCGCCGCCACGGACGGGGACGAGCACGACACGGTCAAGGCCGCTCTGGGGAACCCCGCCTGCACACCGCGGACCATCGAACGCGTTCGCTCCATCGCCTACCGCCACGACGTGCACAGCCGGTTGCAGTCGGCCATCGACCGGTACGCGGAAGAAGCCTCCGCCGAAGCGGCGTCCTGGCGCCGGCACTGGCGCGGGGACGCCGTCGCCGTCTTCGAGCACCTGCCCGTGTGGAACACCACGAGGGTCAAGTAACCGCCGACCGACGACTCCGCTACGCCGACGGCCCGCCGCGCGGCGTGGGAGTCATCCCTTCACCGGATCGCTGCCCGCCTCCTTGATCAGGCGGTCGCCGACAGCGACCGACTTCCAGAGCCGGCGGTCGACACGGATTCTCATGGACTCGCCGTCGGTCCGGCGGAGTTCGACGAAGTGATACATGTTCGCCCCGTCGAGCATGCCGCGCGACTTGTCCTCGACGACGCCGGTCCAGACGTCGTCCCGTCCTGGTTTGTGTGAGGTGACCATGCGACGAGTCTAGGAAGAGCAGTGGCAGCCGGGGCAGAGCGATGCGTCCTTCCTTCCGCAGGACAGGTGTCGCGCGCCGGGCCGGACAAATGTCACGGTGTGCCCGCACGCCCGCGCCGCGCCACCATGGGCATCCTGGCCGTCAGCGAGCCCACCGTGCGCGACGGCGCCCGCTCCAGGTCGCGGTCCGGCCGGATCACCCGGCGTCCGAGCGCCCATACCAGGGCTCCCAGCGCGAACCCGTAGACGACGACCAGGCCGTGCCCGTTCTCCTGCGCGATCCACATCGCGAGGCCGAGGACGGGGGCCGCGACGGCAAGCAGCCGCTCCTTGCCGGCCGTGGTGCGCAGCAGCAGGGCGGCGGTGAGGGTCGCGGCGAGGAAGTAGGTGGCGCCCGAACTGCCCACGAAATTACGGGGGTCGGTGCTGCGGCTCGTGTCCAGGAAGAGCGAGTCGATGTGCTGCGGAAGGAGGATCCCGGCCGCGAAGAGGACGAGCATCAGCGGCCCGCCCCAGAACCACTCCGCCAGCGCCGCGATGACGGCGAGAGTGGCCATGTTCCAAGTCCCGCCCAGGAAACCGCCGTTCTGCAGAAACACGGAGGTCACCACGCGCCACCACCCGGATCTGCCCGGGTCGGCGTCGAACGCGTTCATCGCCCCGGACCAGCAGAACTGGGTGAGGACTCCGGCCAGGGCCACGGCGAGCACGCCCGCGGCCGCCCACGGGACGCGCCGTCCCGGGATCGTGTCCGGGCCGAGCGCCGCGAGACCCGCCTTGAACATCAGCACCATGAGTGCCGCGGTGGATATGTTGAACAGCAGATTCCCCATGACCAGTTCCCCCGTCGTGCGTGTGGTCGACGCTGGGTGACCCTACCGGCCAAGATCCACCGGCCGGAGCCGGAATCCGCCGCTGACCTACTTCTTTGCGAAATCCGGGGACTGGGGCGGCCCCCCGACGACCGTGAGCAGGTCCACGACGAAGATCAGGGTCGAACCCGCCGGGATCGACGGTGAGGGCGACTGCTTGCCGTAACCGAGCCGCGGCGGGACGATGATCTCGCGCCGGCCGCCGGCCTTCATTCCCCTGACTCCGCGGTCCCAGCCCTTGATCGCCTTGCCGCCGCCGACGGCGAACTTGAACGGCCGGTCCCGCTCCCAGGAGGAGTCGAACTCCTTGCCCGACGCGAACGTGACCCCCACGTAGTGGACCTGGACGACCCGGCCCGGCCGCGCTTCGGGCCCGTCACCGACCACGAGATCCCTGATCGTCAGCTCGGCGGGCGCCTCCCCCGCCGGAACCTCGACCTCGGGCTTCGTCCGTTCGCTCATCACGGCCCCATCATCGCGCAGCCAGGTGGGGAGCGCGCGGCCCACCCCGGCGAACGGACGGGTTGGCGCCGCCTCGCCCCCAGTGCGCCGCCCGCGACCGGCGGGCTCAGACCCGGTAGCGGGCGGCGGCCTCGTCGCGGAAGGCGAGGCCGAGGCCCGGCGCGCCCCCGGCGCCGGGGCTGATCGTGCCGCCTGCCGGGGCCAGGACGCCGTCGAACAGGAGCCGCTCGACGCGTACGTGGTCGTGGAACCACTCCAGATGCCGGAGGTTGGGCACGGCGGCGGCCGCGTGCGCGTGGACGTGCGGGGCGCAGTGACCGGAGACCTCCAGGCCCGCCGCCTCGGCGAGCGCGGCAGCACAGGACCGGCCACCGCCACGCTTCCGCGGCACCCCGGCACCGTCCGTGCCTCTGGCTCGCTTCACCCGGGGAAGGTAGCCGCGCGACCGAACGGCGGAACGCCGCCCTCCGCCCTCCGCCGCTCGTCGGGCCCCCGGCACCCGGCGAACGCCCCAGCGAGCGGAGGGCGGGGCCTGGGCACGACTGCTCCGCGTCGCGGTGCCCGGCCCCGCACCCCCTCACAGGCCTTACCTATCCGCGAGCCGACGGCTCTCCGGACACCCCATGCGCGCTCATCGGGAGAGCTCGGCGCGCCACTGCCGCGGCCACTGCCCCGAGGGCGGGGGCGCACCCCCGATGCCCAGATCCCCTCGCGCGCTCGCGTAGAAGGCATCGCGCGCCGCGCTCGCCAACCGGTGGGCGGTGGTCCACTCCTCCAGGTCGGCCGATCCGTCCCGCACCAGGAGTTCTATCGTCCAGACCGTTTCGTGCCAGCGCCGCGCCGCAGCGATGGTCGCCGCGTCTCCGACCAGCAGGACCGCCTCCCACTCGGTCGCACGGTGTGACTCCGCCTCGGCGAGCAGCGGCAGGCCGTCGTCCGGCTGGAGCGGATCGGCCACATCCGTGAATCCGCGGGCGGCACCGATCCGCTGAGCGATCCGCAGTTGTGCCTTCAGTGCGTTCGCGTAACGGCTGTACGTATCGAAACGCTTCTCGTCCCAGCGTTCCTCGCGCTGCCGTTTCCAGCGCCGGTGCTCGGTCCGGCTCTGTGCGGCATATGAACCGAGGGAGCCGACCACGACTCCTATGAGAGCGGGCAGTTGGTCGAGCAGCTCCATAAGTCCCCCCCCCAGGGACGTCACCGCCGTCCCAAGCCTCCACAGAGGATCACACGCTGCTTGTTCGCATCCAAGACCGCGCTGCCCGGAAGGGGTGGGCCGGACGGTGCGGTTGGGGTGATCGTTCCATGGTGGAACCGGGGTGAGGATAGCCAGGCGTGAGGACGGTCGCGTCGTCGCCCCTCCGGGTGCCGGTCGGGCCCGGTGCCGGACGATGGACCAGCCGGACACCCCGGCGCCGCGTCCTGCTCGTCGTGCACAACGTCACCTCCGCCGGGCGCCTGCTCGACATCCTGCCGCTGTTCCATGACGACTTCCGCATCCAACTGCTCGTCACGTCGACCGACTCCTCCGCCTTCCAGGCGGCATCGGCGAACTCTTCACGGAGCTGGGACTCCCTGTACTGCCCTGGGAGCAAGCTCTCGCCACCCCGGTGGATCTTGCGGTCTCCGCCAGCTTCGGCGGTCAACTCCCCTTGATTCAAGGGAGGTTGAGCGTGCTCTCGCACGGAGTCGGCTACACTAAGAAGCTCCGCCGGGAGCCGGCCTTTCGGGTTGTCCGCGGAGTGGCTTCTGACCGATGGGAAGCCGTTCGTGGACGGGCTCGTGCTGTCCCATCCCGAGCAGGTGGACCGGCTGCGCAGCGTGTGCCCCGAGATGGTCGACGCCGCTGTCCTCGCCGGAGACCCCTGCTTCGACCGCATGCTCGCCGCCCGCAAGTACCGGGCCCGCTACCGGCGCGCCCTGGGCGTACGAAGTGGCCAACGGCTCGTGGTCATCAACTCCACGTGGAATCCGGAGGGTCTCTTCGGTGACGGGCAAGGCGATGTGCTGCCGAGCCTGCTTCCCCGGCTCCCCGCCGAGCTGCCCGCCGACGCGTACCGCCTGGCCGCCGTGCTGCACCCGAACATCTGGTTCGGCCACGGCCCGGGGCAGATACAGGCCTGGCTCGACCGGGCCGTACGCGGCGGGCTGACCCTGATCGATCCCGTGCACCACTGGCGCCAGGCCCTCCTCGCCGCCGATGCCGTCATCGGCGACTTCGGCGCCGTGTCCTATTACGCCTCCGCCCCGGGCATCCCCGTCCTGATAGCGGCGCCCGGCAGCGGAAAGCTGGACCCCCGGGCGCCGCTCGCCGCATTCGTCGAGCAGACGCCCCGCCTCGACCCGTACGGACCACTGGAAGCACAACTCACCCGGCTCATCGCAGGACATCGGCCGCGGTCCGGCAGCGCCGAGTTCATCACGTCGGCTCCCGGCCGGTCGGCGGCGCTGCTCAGACGCCACTTCTACGCGCTGCTCGCACTGCCCGAACCGTCCCCGCCGGCGCTTCTGGAACCCTTGCCGCTGCCCCCGCACGAACCGCCCGCCCGCACGGCACCCCTACAGGTACGTACGCGGATCAGCGGCACCGACATCGTCCTCACCCGGTCGACCGCGCCGCCCTGCGACTCCTATGACGCCGCCGGCGAGACCCACCTCGCCGTGCACGAGGACACCCGCGACCCGACCGTCCTGGAACTGGCCGATGTGGTGACCCAGTACGGCCCCGCGGACGATGTGCGCCTGGGCGGCGCGGCCTCCTGGACCGAGGAAGCGCTGCGTCTCTATCCCTCCTGCTCGGCCGCCGCCCATGTGAGCGAGCCGGACAGGTGTCTCGTACGCACACGGGAGCACGGCCTGTTCCGACTGGCCCCGCAGCCCGGCGCCGACGTGGACCCGGCCGCGTCCGCCTCGGCGCTGCACGCATGGCTGGCGGCGGGCCGTTCCGTCCCCGCGAGTGGCATCGTCCTTCGTGTCCACGCCGGCGGCGCTGTGCATCCCGTGGCCGTCACCGCCGACCCTGGCCGCCATCCGTACAGCGCTGGCGCAGGCCCGCGAGATAGCGCAGATGCGGTCCCGCGGTGGGACTGAGCAGCCGCTCGGCCTCGGAGATCCGGCGCAGGGCCGCGCCGTCGTCGCCTGCGTAGTGCAGCGTCTCGGCGAGATCCGTGAGAGCGCGGGACAGGGCCAGCTGCTTGCCCATTTCACCGGCGGCGCCATTCCCCACCGCGGTCCAGAACGCGGTCAGCGCACTCAGCGCCACGACCTCCAGCACGTCGCCCCCTCCACTGATCACCGGTCCGGACGTGCCGGACTGTACCCATAGGAAGACGGGCCAAGAGCTGTTTCAGGACCGCGGACAGGATCCGACCTACTTCCCGCCTGCCGTCGCCGTCAGCACCCAGCAGCCGCAGCGAAAGGGAACGCGATGATGCCGGAGCAGACCAGCACCACGCCGGAGGGCTGCACCACCGTCGCACCCTGGGTCGTCACCGACGACACAGGAGCCTTCCTCGACTTCGTCACCCGGGCGTTCGGAGGCGAGGAGACGGGTCGGGTGCTGACCGAGGACGGTTCGCTCGGCCACGCCGAGATCCGCGTCGGCGACACCGTCGTGCTGGCCTTCGACCGCCGCGCGGAGTGGCCCGCCATGCCGAGTCTGCTGCGCGTGTTCGTCGCCGACGCGGACGAGGTGTTCGCACGCACTCGACGCCGAGCTCAGCGGCCGCGAGCACGCGCGCAGTAGCGCACCGGTCAGGAAGACCGGCTGATCCATGCTGAGCGGCTCCCGAACCTGCGCGTCGACCGGTACGGGCCGCCACCCACGACCTACCCACTGAAGCTACTTCCTGCGCGCAGCCTCCGCCACGAGCGCGGTTCCCAGGCATAGCCCCGCCGCCACCAGCGAACCGTAGAAAGCCCCTTCGAAGAGCACACCGTTCGCGCCCTCGACCGTGCCGTCCTCGGACACGCATGACTTCTCGAAGGGGAAGCGCGCGGTGCGGAGGTCCGCGCAGCGATTCTGCAGGTCTTCGTCGAGGATCTCTGCGTTGACCCAGGAGAGCCCCCACAGAAGAAGGAAGATGCCGGCGAAGGCGCACAAGGCCCCCCACAGGCGGTTCAGTTGAGCGTCATGGGCGTCGGTGCTGGTCACCCGGCGGAGCGTACCGCCGGCGCCGCGGGCATCCAGGATCGGCCCGGCACGCCGCCGGAGCCGCGGGCCCCTCCCTCACCGGAGCGCTCCCCTGGAACCCTCATGGCGGACCAGCTTTCTGTCAGCGTGGGCACATCTCGGTAGCGCACCTTCCCGCACGACCTGGCGCTCCGCCGTCGCCTGGCCGAGGTGTACCGGCTCTACGGCGACGCCGCCGAGGCCGGTCGCTGGATGTACCTCGAAGAGGACCGGAACGCCGACGAGACCGCCGCCTTCGAGGCGCGGTACCGGTCGCCCGGGCGGCAGATGAGAGCCCTCGCCTGGCGGGGCCCCGAGACGAAGGCCGCCACCGCCTTCGCGGAGGAACAGCTGGTCGCGGTGCGGGCCGCCTGCGCCCAGGAACGGGGACACCACGTCGACCGGGACGTCCCCGCCTCCTACCAGGGCGGCCTGGAAAGGGAGCACGAGGCACCCTTGGAGCCGTGGACGGTCGGCGGGGCGCTGGCGGGCGCCGGCTGTCTGGTGGCGGGGCTCGGGTCCCTCGCGATCTGGGTGAACGGACTCGTCGCCCTCTTCGACTGAGCCGACGGCGCAGGCCCTGCGACCCGGGCGCGCCCGGCCGCCCACCCCACTTTGTCCCTGGCAAGGAAAAAGATGAGGGTTCGTTGCGCGGAAGGGGTTACGCCCTTCGACGAAGGCCGCTAACTTCCGTGAGGCGCGGTCACCTCCGCGGTGACCGGCGGCTTCATGGCGCGACGGCGCGCGCCCGCACTTCCCAGAGGACCACTCGGCACTCCACCACCTCACTCCTGGGAGAGATTTGTGCGCAAAAGACCGTTAAGACCATGCTCGTCGAGACCCGGGCGGATCCGTTTCCTGGCCCTGGCCGCGGTGTGCGCCGTCGGCTGCCTCCTGCCGGGGGCACCGGCAGGCGCCGCTGAGCCCCGCGCCGCCGGGGCCCCCGCGGCCGCGGCACCCGAGGACTTCCAGCAGGTCACCCTCGCCAAGGGGGTGGCCGAGACCGGCGAGCCGATGACGCTCGCGGTGCTGCCGGACCGTTCCGTCCTGCACACCTCGCGGGACGGCACCCTGCGGGTCACCGACGCGGCCGGCACCACCAAGGTCGCCGCGAAACTGAACGTCTACAGCCACGACGAGGAGGGCCTTCAGGGCGTCGCGGCGGACCCCGGCTTCTCGTCCAACCGGTTCGTCTACCTCTACTACGCGCCCACGCTCAGCACCCCTTCCGGGGACGCGCCCTCCGACGGGGCGGCCGCGGACTTCACCCCGTTCGACGGCGTCAACCGCCTCTCCCGGTTCGTGCTGAAGGCCGACAACACCCTGGACCTCGGCAGCGAGAAGAAGATCCTCGATGTGCCCGCCTCGCGCGGCATCTGCTGCCACGTCGGCGGCGACATCGACTTCGACGCGGCCGGCAATCTGTACCTGTCGACCGGTGACGACTCCAACCCGTTCGCCTCGGACGGCTACACGCCGATCGACGAGCGCGCCTCCCGCAACCCCGCCTACGACGCCCAGCGTTCGGCGGGCAACACCAACGACCTGCGCGGCAAGGTACTGCGCATCAAGGTGAACGCGGACGGGTCGTACTCCGTCCCCGGCGGCAACCTCTTCGCGCCGGGCACGGCCAGGACCCGCCCCGAGATCTACGCGATGGGGTTCCGCAATCCGTTCCGGATGAGCGTCGACAAAGCCACCGGCACCGTCTACCTCGGTGACTACGGCCCGGACGCCGGCACCGCCGAAGCCTCGCGCGGGCCGGGCGGCCAGGTCGAGTTCAACCGCATCACCAAAGCGGGCAACTTCGGCTGGCCCTACTGCACCGGCAAGAACGACGCCTACACGGACTACGACTTCGCGACCGGCACCTCGGGCTCGAAGTTCAACTGCTCGGCGCCCAAGAACACTTCACCGCGCAACACCGGACTGACCGACCTGCCGCCCGTCCAGCCGGCCTGGATCCCCTACGACGGCGGATCGGTCCCGGAGTTCGGCAGCGGCTCGGAGTCCCCGATGGGCGGCCCGGTCTACCACTACGACGCCTCCTCCACCTCCGAGGTGAAGTTCCCGCAGGAATTCGACGGCGACTTCTTCGCCGGTGAGTTCGGGCGCCGCTGGATCAAGCGCATCAAGGCCGCCGGTGACGGCACCGTGCAGTCCATCAACGCCTTCCCCTGGAGCGGCACCCAGGTGATGGACATGGCCTTCGGCCCGGACGGCGCGCTGTACGTCCTCGACTACGGCACCGGTTACTTCAACGGCGACGCGAACTCCGCCCTGTACCGCATCGAGCACGTCACCGGTGGCCACGCCCCGGTCGCCCAGGCGGCGGCGAGCGTGACATCGGGCAAGGCGCCTCTCGCGGTGCCGTTCTCCTCCGCGGGCAGCTCGGACGCCGACGGCGACTCGCTCAGCTACGCGTGGAAGTTCGGTGACGGCGGCACCTCGACCCAGGCCGACCCGTCCCACACGTACACCGCCAACGGCCAGTACACGGCGACGCTCACGGTGACCGACTCCACCGGCAAGTCCGGCTCGGCCTCCGTACTCGTCACGGTCGGGAACACCGCGCCCAAGGTCACCCTGGACCTGCCGGTGAACGGCCGGATCCACGACTTCGGCGACGCCATTCCCTTCAAGGTGACGGCGACCGACGCCGAGGACACCTCGATCGACTGCACCAAGGTCAAGGTCACCTTCATCGTCGGCCACGACAGCCACGGCCACCCGCAGACCTCGGCCACCGGCTGCTCCGGAACCCTGCAGACCCTGGCCGACGGCGAGCACGACCCGAACGCCAACATCTTCGGTGTGCTCGACGCCGAGTACACCGACCGCGGCGCGAACGGCCAGCCGGCGCTCACCACCCACGACCAGCACATCGTCCAGCCCTCCCACCGGCAGGGCGAACACTACGGCGCCTCCTCCGGGGTCTCGGTCGTGAGCCACTCCCCCGCACACGGCGGCCAGACGGTCGGCAACATCGACAACGGCGACTGGATCTCCTTCCAGCCGTACGCGCTCGACAACGCGACCGACTTCACCGCCCGCGTCTCCTCCGCGGGCAGCGGCGGCACCATCGAGGTCCGGGCGGGCTCCGCGACGGGGACTCTGCTGGGCACCGCCACCGTCCCGGTGACCGGTGGCTGGGAGACGTTCCAGGACGTCACCACCGAGCTCGCCGGCCAACCGAGCGGCTCCACCACCCTGTACCTGGTCTTCAAGGGCGGCGCCGGTTCACTCTTCGACGTGGACGAGTTCTCCTTCACCACGCCCGACACCTCCCGTTCCGGTCCGGTGCGGGGCGTGAACGGCAAGTGTCTCGACGTCAACGGCGCAGGGACCGCGGACGGCACCCAGATCCAGCTGTGGACCTGCAACAACACCACCGCACAGACCTGGACCCTGCCCGGCGACGGCACCCTCAGAGCCCTGAACAAGTGCCTGGACATCTCCGGCGGCGCCACCGCCGACGGCACCAAGATCCAGCTCTGGACCTGCAACGGCACCGCCGCCCAGACCTGGACCCCCCAGACCGACACCACCCTGCGCAACCCCCAGTCCGGCAAATGCCTCGACGCATCCGGCGGCACCTGGAACGACGGCACCCCCGTCCACCTATGGACCTGCCACACCGGCCCCAACCAGAAATGGACCCTGCCGTAGCGAAAGGAGGCGACATCTCATGCGACACCTCATGCGACACGTCATGCGCAAGCAACTGAGCACCGTGACCGCCCTGTTCGTCAGTGCCCTGCTCTGCACGGCATCGCAGTCCTGGGCAGCGCCGGCGCCGTCCGCGCCACACGCCGGCGCAACACCCGCGTCCTCCACGGCCGTGGCCGACCCCGCCTACAAGGTTCTCGTCTTCTCCAAGACAGCGGGGTTCCGCCACTCCTCCATCGACGAGGGCATCGCGGCCCTGCGGGACCTCGGCTCGGCGAACAACTTCACCGTCGACGCGACGGAGGACGCCGCGGCGTTCACCACCGGCAACCTCGCCCAGTACAAGGCGCTCGTCTTCCTGTCGACCACGGGCGACGTGCTGAACGACGCCCAGCAGACCGCGATGGAGCAGTACATCAAGGCCGGCGGCGGGTACGTCGGCGTCCATGCCGCCGCCGACACCGAGTACGACTGGCCCTTCTACGCAGGGCTCGCCGGGGCGCTGTTCCAGTCCCACCCCGCTGTCCAGCAGGCCACGGTCAAGGTCGAGGACCGGGCGCACGACGCCACCGCACACCTCGCCGGCACCTGGCAGCGCACCGACGAGTGGTACAACTACCGCACCAACCCCCGCTCCACGGCGCACGTTCTGGCCTCGCTCGACGAGTCCAGCTACTCCGGCGGATCGATGTCCGGGGACCACCCCATCACCTGGTGCAAGGACTACCAGGGCGGCCGTGCCTTCTACACCGGGGTGGGCCACACCGACGAGTCCTACGCCGACCCCGCTGTGCGCCGGCACCTGCTCGGCGCCGTCCGCTGGGCGGCCGGCATGACCGAGGCCGACTGCCGCCCCGAGACGGGCTACCGTCCCCTCTTCGACGGCACCGGCACCAGCGGCTGGAAGCAGGCCGGCCCCGGCGGGTTCACCCTCGCCGACGGCACACTCGCCTCCCACGGCGGCCTCGGCCTGTACTGGTACCAGGCCAAGGAGTTCACCGGCGACTACTCGCTGAAGCTGGACTGGAAGGCGAGCGGCGACGACAACTCGGGCGTCTTCGTGGGCTTCCCCGCCTCCGACGACCCGTGGTCCGCGGTCGACAACGGCTACGAGATCCAGATCGACGCCACCGACACCCCCGACCGCACCACCGGTTCCGTCTACGGCTTCCAGTCGGCCGACCTCCCCGCGCGCGATGCCGCGCTCAACCCGCCGGGCGAGTGGAACACGTACGAGATCCGGGTCACCGGCGAACGTCTCGAACTGTTCCTCAACGGCCGCAAGATCAACGACTTCACCAACACCGACCCGGCGCGCAGCCTCGAGCAGGGCCACATCGGCATCCAGAACCACGGTGACGGCGACGACGTGGCGTTCCGCAACATCCGGGTCAAGGAGGCGGGGGGCACTACGCCGCCGCGTTCCGGTCCGGTGCGGGGCGTGAACGGCAAGTGTCTCGACGTCAACGGCGCAGGGACCGCGGACGGCACCCAGATCCAGCTCTGGACCTGCAACAACACCACCGCCCAGACCTGGACCCTGCCCGGCGACGGCACCCTCAGAGCCCTGAACAAGTGCCTGGACATCTCCGGCGGCGCCACCGCCGACGGCACCAAGATCCAGCTCTGGACCTGCAACGGCACCGCCGCCCAGACCTGGACCCCCCAGACCGACACCACCCTGCGCAACCCCCAGTCCGGCAAATGCCTCGACGCATCCGGCGGCACCTGGAACGACGGCACCCCCGTCCACCTATGGACCTGCCACACCGGCCCCAACCAGAAATGGACCCTGCCCGGCTAGGGCGAGTCGCGTCGGTGCTGGTCGCAGCCGCTCATTGCCGGTTGCGACCAGCACCGTCGCTTCATAAGGAGCCTGGCCCAGGTAGAGGAAGGCCGGCGTTCAGCGCCGGTTCCCCCGCGGCTTGAGCGGCACGTTCGGCAGCTCCGGAGCAGGCAGCGGATCCCCGTCGTACCCCTTGACTTCGCCGAACCTCCCCCCTTCCATCCAATCCCGACGCGCCCGTACGATCTCGTCCGCCGATCCCCCGATGAAGTTCCACCACATGACGATCTCCTCGTCGAAGGGCGGCCCGCCCAGCAGGATCGTGCGGGCGGCCGTGTCCGTGCGGTTGGTGAGCGTGAGGGTGGCGGCGCCCGGTGCCGCGTAGCCCAACTCCGCTTGCCGCAGCGGGGTTCCGGCGAGTGTGACCTCTCCCTGGTCGACCAGGAGGCCGTGTTCGAACGCGGTGTCCACGGTGAGCGTGACGCTCGCGCCCGGTGCGAGGAGGAGTTCGGCGCCCAGGAGCGGCGTGAAGGTGCGTACCGGGGAGACCTCGCCGGACAACGAGCCCAGGAAGACCCGGAGTTCGGCGCCGCCGTCGACCTGGACGGGTTGCGGCGCGTAGTGCTGGAAGTTCCGCTCGGTCAGCCGGTGCCGCTGCGGCAGGGCGACCCACAGCTGGACGCCGTGCAGCACGGTGGTGGCGGGGGTGGAGACCTCGGAGTGGCTGATGCCGAGGCCACCGGTCATGAGGTTCAGCTCGCCCGGCCTGACCATGGCGTGCGTGCCCAGGCTGTCCCGGTGTTCGATCTCCCCGCTGAACAGCCAGCTCACGGTCTGCAGGCCGGTGTGGGGGTGCGGGGCGACGTCCATGCCCCCGGTGTCCGCCACGTCGTCGGGGCCGTAGTGGTCGACGAAGCACCACGCGCCGATCAGCGTCCGGGCCCGCTGCGGCAGCGTGCGCCGCACCGTCATCGCGCGCGGGCCGCCCAGCGGCACGTCGCGGGCGGTGAGCACCTCTGCGTCGCCCATCCCTGACCCTCCCACCCAAAGTTATTTGACATTCAACAACTGTGGGTGAGCATAAGGCCCGGCGCATCGCGACGCGAACCCGGCCGGGAGCTGGACTCAGCGCTCCGCCGCCCGGCGCAGCAGGCGGCCGATGCCGGGGTGGAAGACGTGGTGGTGTCCGCCCATCGGGAGGTCGGCGGAGCGCACCACCTCGGAGACGTCCACGTTCACGTAGGGCTGCTCCCACGCGTCCTTCTCCGCCATGTCCTTCAGCTGGACCGGCGGTGGTCCCTCGACGCCCTGGACGCCGTCGTAGCCGAGCGCGCCCCATTTGCGGGCGCTCGTCGCCAGCTCGGCGGAGTCGCCGATCATCTGGGCGGACAGTGGGTACAGCACTCCGAGGTGGGAGTCGAGATGCGAGAACGTGCACAGCAGCGGCCCATGGACGAGCCGCTGCCGGTTCCACAGCGCTCCGTGCCCGGAGACCTGCTGCGGGAGGCTGTCGGCGAAGGCGAAGTGGGACAACTCGCCCTGCACCAGGGTGAGGGAGGAGAGCGTCACCGGTTCCGCCCCGCTCGACTCCAGGCCCCGTAGCGCGAACCCGGCCATCCGGGCCCCGAGGCCGTGGCCGACGAGGTGGAGGCGTACGTCACTGTCCTGCGCCAGCATCGGCAGACAGGGACCGAGGCCCACCTCACCGATCAGTCCGGCCCTGCGGCGCAGGACGTGCCGTACCACCTGGCGGAAGAGTTCCCTGGCCCCGGTCCACAGTTCGGCGTAGTCCGTCGCGTGCGCCGCCTCCCCGAGCGGACCGCCGGCGGAGACCGTGCCGGCCCGGTGGACCCGCTCGCTCAGGGGGCGCGCGGGGCGCGGTCCAGCCGTCCGGGACTCCTGGAGGGTCCCCTCGTCGGAGACGGCGGACCCGTCGGCGCCGTTCTCGTGCCGCGCGGGCTCGCCCTCCCCCGCCTCCAGCGCGCGCCGCACGTCCGCCAGCGCGCCCGCGAACCCGGCGCACATCGTCCTGGTGTCCTCGAACAGCATGAGGGGGTCGGCCTGCGGCAGCACCTCGCCCTCCGTGTCGGCGGTGAACTCCGCGGCCGGGTCCTGCAAGGGCAGCTCCGCGAGGCGGCGCAGGGCGGAGCCGAGGTCGTCGAAGGCGCGGGTGTGCTCCGGGCGTTCGTTCAGCAGATCGATGAGTTCGGTCAACGGCCCTTCGCTGTGCGGCAGTTGCCGCCGCAGGTCCTCGGCGGTCGCCGGGGTGATCCACGCTTTGTCCGCCTCCCCCTCGGCCGCCGGTTCCGCGAGGCCGGGGACGCCCTCGTCGCGGAAGCACAGCGACGGCCAGTCCACGCCGAGCATCCCCTTGTCCTGTGTGGCGCCGTCCCACGCCTCGGTGAGCAGGTCCCGGAACGCGCCGTCGACGCCGGCGGTGGTGGCCGCGTCGTTGTGGGCCCCGTGCACGACCACGTACAGGTCACGTACGCCGCCTGCGCGTACGGCCGCGCACACCTCTTGCACGTGCGCGGGCTCGAACTGCGCCCGGTCGCCGAAGCGCAGGGCTCCGAAGTCCTGGAACCCGGTCGACTGCGGCATGGCTCGCTCCCCTGGTACGGCCGCCACGGGCGGCTCTGCGGCGCCGGGCCGGCCGCCCGCCGCGCGGAGCCGTCCGCCTTCCCCACCATGCTCTCGCCCACGTGCCCCGCCCCGCGATGTACGGCGTTTCTACGCCACGGGGCCCCGCGGGGTGCAGACGGGCGGGGTGGATCCGTGCCGGTCCGCCCGCCGCTACCCGGGCACCGCCCGATACGCGGCCAGAAACTGTCGAGGGTTGACAAAAGCCCTGCACCGCTTGAGTGTTCCTACACCCTCCCGACCAGCGCACACAGGAGCTCTCATGACGGATTCCCAGCCAGGAAACTCGAGCGTCAAGGAGCAGTACGCGGCGCAGGTCGCGTCCGACCTCGACCGCAACGCCAAGGAACAGGAACAGCTCACCGCCGAACTCGAAGCCCTGCAGGCCAGGTTGCGGGCGCTCCAGGACGATCAGGCGATCCTCGTCGACATGCAGCAGGCCCTCGGCGCGAAGGCGGGCGCGAGCGCCCCGGTGAAGCCGCCGCGCACCCCCACCGCGGGGGCGGGCACGAAGCCGAAGACTCCCCCGGCGACCGGCGCGAAGGGCAGCGCGCCGAAGCGCAAGACGGCGCGCGGCGCCCGCTCCGTGCCCCCGCCGCGTCAGGCGGCGAAGGGCGACGCGGGTTCCCAGCCGACACTGGTCACCCTCGTGCAGGAACTCCTCAAGAAGCAGACGGAACCGCGGTCGGCGGCGGAGCTGACCGACGCGCTCGCCGCGGCCCACCCCGACCGGACCTTCAAGAAGCCGGTCGTGCGCACCACGGTCGAGGGCCAGGTCGCCAAGGGGCTCGCGCACCGCAGCAAGCAGGGCACGTCGGTCTTCTACAGCGCGCCGGACCAGGCGCGGTCCCCGGAGCCGGTGCCGGAGCGCTAGTCCTGGTTCCCGGGCCGGCGCGCGGCCCCGGTGGCACCGTTCACCGGGGCACGGGTCACGCGGGCACCGGCGTCAGCCAGACGGCCGCCAGCGGGGGCAGCCGCAGCGCCAGGGACGCCGGGTGGCCGTTGCGGGGCTCGGGCTCCGCCGGCAGCGCGCCGGTGTGGCGGACGTCGCTGCCGCCGTAGCGCGCCGCGTCGGTGTTGAGGACCTCCCGCCACTGCCCGGACGCGGTGAGCGGCACCCCGAGCCGGTAGTCCTCCCGCACCACCGGCGAGAGGTTCACCACCGCGAGCAGGGGGCTGCCGTCGGCGGCCCGGCGCACGAACGCGAAGACGTTGTCGTCCGCCGCGTCGGCGTCGCTCCACGCGAAGCCCTCGGGCCGCGTGTCCTGCTCCCACAGCGCGGGGTGGTCGCCGTAGAGGCGGTTGAGGTCGCCGACGAGCCGCTGGACCCCGCGGTGGTCGTCGTGGGCGGGGTGGTTCTCGTCGAGCACCCACCACTGCGGCCCTTCGTCCTCCACCCACTCGGCGCCCTGCGCGAACTCCTGCCCCATGAAGAGGAGTTTCTTGCCGGGGTGGGCCCACATGTATCCCAGGTAGGCGCGGTGGTTGGCGCGCTGCTGCCACCAGTCGCCCGGCATCTTCGACACGAGGGCCTGCTTGCCGTGGACGACCTCGTCGTGGGAGATGGGCAGGACGTAGTTCTCGCTGTAGGCGTACACCATCGAGAAGGTCATCTCGTTGTGGTGGTACTTCCGGTGGACGGGCTCGTGTGCCACGTAGTCCAGCGAGTCGTGCATCCAGCCCATGTTCCACTTCAGGCCGAAGCCGAGGCCGCCGAAGCCGTCGGGGCCGACCTCGTGGGTGGCTCGTGTGACCCCGTTCCAGGCGGTGGACTCCTCGGCGATCGTGACGACGCCGGGCACCCGCCGGTACAAGGTGGCGTTCATCTCCTGGAGGAAGGAGACGGCGTCCAGGTTCTCGCGGCCGCCGAACTCGTTCGGGGACCACTGTCCGTCCTCGCGCGAGTAGTCGAGGTAGAGCATGGAGGCCACCGCGTCGACCCGCAGGCCGTCGATGTGGAACTCCTCGCACCAGTACAGGGCGTTCGCCACCAGGAAGTTGCGGACCTCCCTGCGGCCGTAGTCGAAGACGAGCGTGCCCCAGTCCGGGTGCGCCGCCCGGCGCGGGTCCTGCGGTTCGTACAGCGGGCGCCCGTCGAACTGCGCCAGCGCCCATTCGTCGCGCGGGAAGTGGGCCGGGACCCAGTCGAGGATGACGCCGATGCCGGCCTGGTGCAGGGTGTCGACGAGGTACTTGAAGTCGTCCGGGGTGCCGAGCCGGGCCGTGGGTGCGTAGAAGCCGGTGACCTGGTAGCCCCAGGAGCCGCCGAAGGGGTGCTCGGCGACCGGCATCAGCTCGACGTGGGTGAAGCCCAGCTCGGACACGTATGCCGTCAGTTCGTGCGCGAGCGAGCGGTAGGTCGCCCCCGGCTTCCAGGAGGCGAGGTGTACCTCGTAGACGGACATGGCGGCGGAGTGGACGGGGCGGTCCGCGCGCCGGCGCAGCCACGCCTCGTCACCCCAGGTGTACTGGCTCTCCGCGACGATCGAGGCGGTCGCGGGCGGCGTCTCCGTGCGGCGGGCCATCGGGTCGGCCCGGTCGAACCGGGTCCCGTCGGGGCCGGTCACCTCGTACTTGTACTGGGCTCCCGCGCCCACGTCGGGGACGAACAGCTCCCAGACGCCGGAGGAGCCGAGGGAGCGCATCGGCAGCGACGTGCCGTCCCAGTGGTTGAAGTCGCCGCGGACCCGCACGCCGCGCGCGTTCGGCGCCCAGACCGTGAAGCGGGTTCCCGTCACCCCGCGGCACTCCAGCACGCGGGAGCCGAGGGCGGTCCACAGTTCCTCGTGCCGCCCCTCGGAGATGAGGTGCAGGTCGAGTTCGCCCAGGGTCGGCGGGAACGTGTACGGGTCCTCCGTCTCCGTGACCGCCTCGGGGTAGGTGACCCGCAGCCGGTAGGGCGCGAACCCCTGGCCCGGGATCCGGCCGGCGAACAGGCCGGAGCCCTCGTCGCGGAGCTCCCAGACGGCGGTGCCGATGACGACGCTCACCGCCAGCGCGTTCGGCCGCAGGCAGCGCACCGCGAGCCCGCCGCGTACCGGGTGGGCGCCGAGGAGGGAGTGCGGGTCGTGGTGGGCGCCGCCGAGGAGGCGGGCACGTTCGCCGTCGTCCAGCGCGGGCAGCGGTACGACGCGGGGGCCGCGGTCGGTGTGCAGGACGGGGTCGGCGACGGACATGTCAGCTCTCCTGGGCGAGACGGTCGGACGGACCGGACGGTTCGGACGCCTGCGACGGGCCGGCCGGGTCGGCGGGAGCGGTCGCGTGCGTGGCGCACAGGCGCGCCACCGCGTTCAGCGGGACCTGGATGCGGTCGGGGCGGTACACCGACTCGTAGACCACCTCGTAGACGGCGCGGTCGGCTTCGTGGGCGCTGAGCGCGGCGGGCACCGCGCGCGGATCGAAGCCGCCCGACTCGGCGTAGCCCGCGCAGAAGGCCTCCCGGCAGCGGTCGCCCCACCGCGGGTGGAACGCTCCGCCGGACTGCGCGGCGTAGTCGAAGGAGCGCAGCATGCCGGCGACGTCCGCGACGGGCGAGCGGTCGGCCCGGCGCTCCGGCACCGGTTTGGCCGGCTCGCCCTCGAAGTCGACGATGTGCCAGCGGCCGTGGGCGCGCAGCACCTGGCCGAGGTGCAGATCGCCGTGGGTGCGTTGCAGCGGGGGGTGGCCGCCCGCCGTGGCGGCGGCCGCGTAGATCTCCTGGAGCGCGGGCACGTACGGGCGCAGCTGCGGCACCCGGGCCGCCGCGCGCAGCAGTTTGTGGGTCATCACGTCGGCCAGCTGTGCCGGCTGGTCCGCGGGGCCGGGGTCGGTCGGGAACGCCTTGGCCAGCGCCACATGCAACTCGCCTGTGGTGCGGCCGAGTTCGCGTGCCTCGTCGGTGAAGCCGGTGTGGTGCCGGCTGGATTCCAGGGCGAGTTCCCAGCCGTCCGTGGAGTCGGTGAGGAAGGGCTGGACCATGCCCAGGGTGCTCCAGAACGGTGACTCGGTCTGGAACCAGCCGACGGGCGCGGGCACCTGGGTGAAGCCGTGCCGGGCGAGCGCGCCGGTGACCTCCAGGTCGGGGTTGATGCCGGGCTGGACGTGGCGGAAGAGCTTGAGGATCAGCTCGTCGCCGTAGACGATCGAGGTGTTCGACTGCTCCACGTCCAGGACGCGGGGGGTGAGACCGCACGGCACGGCGGTCCGCGGCAGCGACTCGAACCGCAGGTGCCCCGTGACGCCGCCCCTGCGCAGCCGTTCGAGCAGCACGATCGCCGCGCGGTGGTCGTGGACGGCGTCGTAGACCATGAGCCGCTCGCCGGGCCGCGCCTCCACCTCGCCGATCAGACTCGGCGACATCCGCGGCGGCACCTGCGCCGCGATGCCGAGGAGCACCTGGTAGTGGTCACCGTCCGCGGATCCCCGCTGGTCGACGCGGACCAGCAGGTGGTAGCAGTCGGCCGTCAGCGCCGTCGCCGCGGCCACCGAGACGCCGGTGATGTCGCGGCCTTGTCCGGTGAACCACCGCTGGCGCGGCAGCCAGCGCGCCAGGAGCGCCGCGAGGGAGGAGGCGGGTACCTGCGCGGGACCGACTCCTGTTTCGGACAGCAGAGGCGAAGTCATGCATCAGGTCCAATCGTGGTGTGCCATGCGCGGCGTCAGGCTCGTGCCACGCAGCCGGAACCAGTAGAAGCCGTGGCCCGCCAGGGTGAGGAGGTAGGGCAGTTCGCCGATCGCGGGGAAGCGGACGTTGCCGATCAGCTCCACCGGGTGGCGGCCGTCGTAGGCCTGGAGGTCCAGTTCGGTGGGCTGGGCGAAGCGGGAGAAGTTGTGCACGCACAGGACCAGGTCGTCCTTGTACTCGCGCAGGAACGCGAGCACGGCCGGGTTCGAGGACGGCAGTTCGGTGTACGAGCCGAGGCCGAACGCCGGGTTCTGCTTGCGGATCTCGATCATCCGCCGTGTCCAGTGCAGCAGGGAGGACGGTGAGGCCATCTGGGCTTCGACGTTGGTGACCTGGTAGCCGTAGACGGGGTCCATGATCGTGGGCAGGGAGAGGCGGCCCGGGTCGCAGGAGGAGAAGCCGGCGTTGCGGTCCGGGGTCCACTGCATCGGGGTGCGGACCGCGTCCCGGTCACCGAGCCAGATGTTGTCGCCCATGCCGATCTCGTCGCCGTA